>CAYGNE010000010.1:46538-47313 GCA_964351155.1 uncultured Rhodobacterales bacterium
ACCAGGCCGCGCTCGGAACTGAACCCTTTCGCACTCGACGTGCTTCAGCAGAAGGGGCATGACATATCCGTTCTCCGGGCCAAGAACATCGCCGAGTTCCAGGGCGAAGGGGCGCCGAAGTTCGACTTCGTTTTCACGGTCTGCGATCAGGCGGCAAATGAAGAGTGTCCGGCCTGGTCGGGCCAGCCGGTGAGCGCGCATTGGGGCATGCCGGATCCCGTGAAGGCCGAGGGAACCGACGCACAGAAGAGCCTCGCCTTTCATCAGGCTTACGGGGCGCTCCGCAACCGGGTCAAGATCTTCGCGGCGTTACCGATTGCGTCGCTCGATCGAATTTCGCTTCAGAAGGCGGTGGACGATATCGGCCGGACCAATGCTGGTGCGGACGCATGACCGTCTACGCCCTCAACGGCCTCGGCCGGATCGGCAAGTTGGCGCTCAGGCCGCTTCTCGAGCGCGGTGCGCAGATCGCATGGATCAACGACGCGGTCGGCGATCCGGCAATGCACGCGCATCTGCTGGAATTCGACACTGTGCATGGGCGATGGGAAGCTGGGTTCGGCCATGACGCCGAAAGCGTGACCATCGACGGGATGCGGCTGCCGTTCGTAGGCACGCGGGACCTGTCGGCGCTGCCGCTGAAGGGTGTTGACGTGGTGATCGACTGCACCGGCGTCTTCAAGTCCGAGGCAAAGCTCGCGCCCTATTTTGAGGCGGGCGGGAAAAAGGTCGTCGTGTCGGCACCGGTCAAGGATGGCGGCGCGGCCAATATCGT
>CAYGNE010000011.1:0-45402 GCA_964351155.1 uncultured Rhodobacterales bacterium
CGATGCCGACGGCCACCAACGCCACCGCAATCGACGTGCGTGCACCGACCATGATCATCGAGAACATGTCGCGGCCGAAATGATCGGTTCCAAACCAATGCTGCCCGTTTGGTGGCTGCAATTTATTGGGAATGTCCAGCGCGGCATGGTCGTAAGGGGTCCAGATGAACGAGACCAAAGCGGCCAGAACCACCAGCGACGACAACAAGGCCCCAAGGATCAGGTTCCGGTTCATGTCCTGCTCCTCAGTCGTGGGTCCACGGCCGCATAAGCAAGATCGACAAGGAAATTGACCGTTATAACGGCAAAGACCAGCAGCATCACGACCGATTCCACGACGATGAGGTCTCGGGCAGAAATGGCCTGAAACACCAGCCGGCCCAGACCGGGCAGATAGAACACCTGTTCGATGATGATCCCGCCAGCCAGCAGAAACGAAAACTGCAAGCCGATGATAGTCAGCACAGGGATAAGCGCGTTGCGAACCCCGTGGCGCCACAGGGCCTGTCGGCGGCTGAGTCCCTTGGCCCGGGCGGTTCGCATGAAATCTTCGCCCAGTATGTCCAGCAGGGATGATCGCATGACCCGCGCAAGGATTGCCGCCTGTGGAAGAGCCAGCGATATCGCCGGCAGAGTCAGGGACTGCATCGCCGGCCAAAAACCGTCGTCCCAACCGACAAAGCCCCCAGCGTTGAACCAGCGGAGGTTGATCGCAAAGATCAGGACCAGCATCATCGCGAACCAGAAATTCGGCACGGCAACACCCAGTTGCGTGGCCCCCATGACAACCAGATCGCCCGGTTTTCCGCGGCGTGCGGCAGCAAAGATACCCGCCGGAAAGGCAATCAGTGTCGACAGGGCCAGCGCATAAAGCGCCAGCGGCAGCGATACCCACAACCGATCCCCGATCATTTGTGCAACCGGTGTGCGGTAAGTGTAGGATGTGCCAAAATCACCGGACAGCATACCGCCGATCCAGTTCAGGTATCGTTGCCATTTCGGAACGTCCAGCCCCAACTCGCTGCGCAATGCGGCCACGGTATCGGGTTGTGCGTTGATGCCCAGCATGAAACTGGCCGGATCGCCCGGGGCGACCTCGATAACGAAGAAGATGACCAGTGAAGCGACCGCAAGGCTGATCATCAGCGAAAGCAGGCGCTTGAGTGAATAGCGTAACATCGCCGCCACGTTAGAGCCGCCAGCGCAGCCGGTCCAGACATCTTGCGCAACCCGGTGAATTCAGTTTTTCCCGACCTCTGTCACAAAACCGAACGCTGCATCGTCTTGGTTCATGAAAGGAGATCTCAACATGATCCGAAGATTTTTGCAAAACGCAGCCCGCAGCTTTGGGCGAAAGTATCGATATGATGTGTCCTATATGCTGGACACGATTGATGTGTCGCGATCCGCCGGAATTCGATTGCTGATGTTTCCGTGGATTGTCGGCCATCGCGGACCAAAAGCTGCCGGCGAGGTTGTTCTGGGTGCGTCGCTTGCGTCCACTCTCGATGGCGATTGCGGGTCCTGCGCGCAGCTTGTCGTCGATATGGGTTTGAACGCCGGAGTCCCGCCGGCGCGTATGCGAGCCTGTGTGGAAGGCAAAGCCGATGCCGGCGATTTGGGACTGGGGCGCGATTTTGCCCGGGCCGCAATTGACGGAGATCCGGATGTCGACAGGCTTGCAGACATCATTAGGCGCACCTATGGGGCCGCAGCTCTGGTCGCGGCATCCTTTGCCGCAGCGTCGGGTCGGTTCTATCCTGTATTCAAACGCGGGTTGGGGCATGGTGCGACCTGCGCGCGATTGCGTTTTGGAGAAAAGGAAGAACTGGTTCTGAATGCAGCCGAATGACGCCACCAGGATATTTGAAATCCATCGTCCGCGCCTGATCGCGATCTGTTACCGTATGCTTGGCGAACGCGCGGCGGCCGAAGATGCGGTGCAGGATGCTTGGTTACGTTGGGCCGACGTCGATGTGGACTCGATCCGGAATGCCGAGGCATGGCTGACTCGGGTGGCAACCCGGATTGCCATCGACGCTTTGCGTTCGGCACAGCGACGCCGGGAGAAATATGTCGGACCTTGGCTGCCCGAGCCCCTGGTTGCAACGGCAAGCCATCCTGTCGAGGACGATTTCATTTTGGCACAGGAGTGCGGGCTGGCCTTGCTCTGGGCAATGGAGCGACTGGATGCCAACGAACGCGCTGCTTTCATTCTGCGGGAAGCATTCGACGCCGACTATGCCGAATTGGGCAGGATTCTAAACAAGTCCGAACCGGCCTGCCGCCAGATGGTCAGCCGGGCCCGCAAGCGGGTGAAAAGCGCCGTGCCCCGCTTTGACGTAGCCGAATCTCTGGTTTCCGATCTGATCGAAAGGTTCCTGAGCGCCGCTTCGCGGGGAGATTTCGAGGCCGCCGTAAAGCTGTTGGCGCCTGACTCGGTGGCCCTTTCCGACGGCGGCCCGAATGCCCGGGCCGCGCGCCGCCCCTTGCTCGGGCAACAGGAGATTGCCCACGTCACTCTGGCGGTTCAACGCATCATGCTTCAAAAGCCGAGCCTGCGGATCGAACGCTGCCATGCCAATTCTGCGCCTGCCATTCTGATCCGCGAAAACGGCCGCGCGGAATCTCTGTTCACGTTGCTCCCGGACAGCCGGGGGCGCATACGCTGGATGTATACGATGCGCGCTCCGGAAAAGTTGCGCGGTGTAGCAACACAGAGCTCATAGATGCCGGGCCACGATCCACGAAAAGCGCCCAAGGGCGCGAGCGTCGCTGTTCTGGCGGTCTGGCAAGACCCGACGACGCGGGACTTGCCAATCAATTTCGCAGGGACCTACTGTGCCCAGCTGACCGCCGTCAGATCGGTGGCCTGTGTCGGGGCATTGACCCAAAGGCCCTGAACCCCGGCCTTGGCGACGCTCAACGCAGCCAGTTGGAACAGGTATCCGTTGACGTAGTCTTTGGAGATGATGGTTTGCGCTTCCTGCAGCATCTGGGTCCGCATGTCAGGATCGGTTGTTCCATTCAGCTTGGCCATCAGATCCTGAAAGTCCTTGTTGTCATACTGAAAATAGTACTCGGGACGCGCATAAATCCCGATGTCCATCGGCTCCGTGTGGCTGACGATCGTCAGGCCAAAATTCTTGCCCCGAAACACGGTCTCAAGCCACTGGGCCCATTCCACGTTGGTGATTTCCGCCTTTATGCCAACAGCGGCCAACTGAGCTGCGATGATTTCGCCGCCTCGCCGTGCATAGGATGGCGGCGGCAGGTGCAGTGTGGTTTCAAACCCGTCAGCAAACCCCGCTTCGGCCAGCAAGGCCTTGGCCTTTTCCGGATCATAGGCAGAGTTGCCGGTCAGATCGACATAGGCCGGGTGGTGAGGTGCAAAATGGGTCCCGATCGGTGTTCCATACCCGAACATCGCCCCGTCGATAATTGCCTGCCGATCGATAGCGTGAGCAACGGCCTCCCGCACCCGCACGTCATCAAATGGTGGCTGCTTGTTATTGGTGGACAGGATGGTCTCACCCTCGGTGCTGCCCACAAGCACCTGAAAACGTGGGTCCGCCTCGAACTGCGGCAGGTTTTCCGGAGCCGGGAAACCGGTAAAGACATCGACATCCTCGGCCATAACGGCGGCAAAGGCAGCGGTGGGATCGGAAATGAACTTGAACGTTGCCTTGTCCAAAACCGCCGGGGTTCCCCAGTAGTTCGGGTTCTTCTCGATCTCGATCTTGTCGCCCTGCACCCAACCGGCGAATTTGAACGCACCTGTT
This sequence comes from uncultured Rhodobacterales bacterium, assembly GCA_964351155.1. Classification (GTDB taxonomy): domain Bacteria; phylum Pseudomonadota; class Alphaproteobacteria; order Rhodobacterales; family Rhodobacteraceae; genus CAYGNE01. The sequence continues at coordinate 3,783 of CAYGNE010000011.1, forward strand.
CCGACGGGGTTTGTCTTGATATTCTCGATGCTCTCAGGCGCCACGATCACGGCGTCACCCCAGGCCATGTTGAACAGGAACAGCCCGTTGGGCTCGGACAAAGTCACCCTGACGGTCAGAGGATCAACAGCTTCGACATCGGAGATGCCCGCAAACAGCGCTTTCTGGGCGTTCACGCTGTCTTCGGCGCGGGCCCGGTCCAGGCTGAAGACTACGTCCTCGGCGTCCATCGTGGTGCCGTCATGAAAACTCACCCCGTCGTGCAGTTTGAACGTGTACACCAGCCCGTCATCCGAGATCTCCCAGCTTTCGGCCAGGCCCGGGACAACCGACCCATCGCCCATGAAACGCGTCAGACCTTCGAAGATGTTCGAGTAGACAACCGAATCGATCGCTCCCGCGGCTGCGCTGGTCGGGTCCAGATGCGGCGGTTCAAGCTGCATCGCGACCGTGATGTCGGATTGCGCCTGTACCGCGCCGGACGCCGCGGCAAGCGCGAGGGCACTGGCCGCAGCCAATTTCGAAAAATACGTCATGTAAGATCTCCCTGTCGTGTTGTTCGCCTGTTCAGGCTGTCTTGCTGTGCATTTTGGCCGAGATGCCCGGTTATACAAGCCATTATTGGAGGGCGGTTATGGCCTCTGGCGCATTTCGCCGTTTGGCGGCTGGCGGCATCGGGACGTTGATACCCTCACATCTTTCGGAACTCCGCCGGGATTATTGGCGGTTGCGCATTCAGTGCCTCGATGGAAAATCCAGCGATGGATTTGTAATTCTCGGCATGGGCCGCCAGCTCGGCATCCGGGATCACGTCCGAGATGTTGACGAACCAACCGCCGCACAGATCCTCCACACGCTGCAGGATCGCGTCCGGGCCGCTCCCCCTGTTGGCAAGCCCCACCCGGGTTGTGACCGGCCTGACCTTTTCCTCGAATGCGTTCAGGGCGGTCGCGGTCTGACCATGTTCAAGAATTGCTGCCCCGATCTCGCGCGCGTCGATAATTGCCTGACTGGCTCCATTTGAGCCGACCGGATAAGTCGGATGAGCCGCATCACCCATCAGGGTCACGCAGCCATCGCTCCACCGGTCCAGCGGATCCCGATCCACCATCGGGTACTCAAACACCTGCTCGGCGGCCTGGATCAGGGCGGGAACATCAATCCAGTCGAACTTCCAATCTTTGAAATCGGTCAGGAAATCCGCGGTATTCGCCGCGCGGTTCCAGTCTTCCCGTTTCCATGGAATGGACGGATCGTACCGTTTCTCGGCGATCCAGTTGATCGTGGCCAGGCCTGACACAGGATCCGGGTTAGAAATAGGATAGGCCACGACGCGCAGGTCGTCATGCCCGATCATCACCATTGCGCCGCCACCGAAGAATGCCGGCGCGACGCTTGTTGCACGCCACAGCACACGACCGTTCCAGATTGGAGGGCCCTCGTCAGGGTACATCTGAGACCGCAGGGCCGAATGAATGCCGTCGGCGGCAACAACCAGTTCACCCGCCACCCTGTCACCGTTTTCCAAAATGAGTTCCGCATCGTTTGCCGAAGTGGCGAAACCCTTGACGCGCGCACCGGTCATCACACAGTCCGGGCCAGCCCGGGCGACAAGTGTGCGATGTAACAGGACCTGCAGTCTGCCCCGGTGGACCGAGTATTGCGGCCACGCATACCCGGCCCATTCGCCCCGGGCTTCCTCCCAGATGCGCAATCCATGTTTGGAATGAAAACCGTATTGACGGGTCCGGACGCCGATTCGATCCAGATCGTCCTGCAGGCCCAAATCGAACAATTCACGCACCGCGTTGGGTTGCAGGTTGATTCCAACTCCGAGTGGACGGATGTCACGGGTGGCCTCAAAAATGCGAAAAGGCACACCGATCTGATGCAACGTCAGGCCCAGTGTCAGCCCCGCAATACCGCCGCCTGCAATTAATACCGTCATGTTGCCCCCCCTTTGTTGCCAATCAGAAAAGCAGCGCGACCCGGGTGACGCAAGTTTCAGCTCCGCGCTATCGCGGAAAGATCCTCGCCAAATATTGCTTGGGCATGCTCTCGCAGGTAGATTTTGAGCCATGGTGTGAACCGACCCGGGTCATCGGCCACCTCGGCAAGCAGGTCCGGATAGGATATCCACCGCGTCTCCATGACTTCGTCGGGGTTCACCGAAAGGCACAGGCCGGACCCTGCATAAGCAAGAAACACGTCGACGACCTCATGCTCTGTCATGCCGTTGCCGACATCTGCCCGGTACTCCAGCTGTTGACGAAACACCGGTGAAACGCCTGTGATTCCCAATTCCTGTTCGAGACGACGCAGCGCACAATCGAGCGCCGTCTCGTCCCAGAGCGGATGGGTACAGCAAGTGTTGGCCCACAGGCCGGGCGTGTGATACTTGCCCAGTGCCCGCCGCTGGATCAGGATATCCTGCCCCCGGATCACGAAGACTGAAACCGCCTTGTGCCTGAGGCCTTCGCAATGCGCGGCAAGCTTATCCACTGGCGTCAGGGCGCCATCAATCCAGGCTGGAATGAAATCGTTCATTTCTGTCGGGGCGATTGCTGCTGTTGATTTCGGGACAGGTGCAGCTATCGCGTCCAGGGTCGCCTGGCAAGCCCATGCGATCAGAGGCTTGCATCACACCAGCAGGGTAACAGGTCTCCAGGAGCGGGTCGCGCCAGATAAACCGCCCTTGCAATTGCCCGGGCCAGACAAATCGATGCCGCGTGACCGATCATGGCAAGATCGCGCTCCGGACTGCTCATCGGACGAGACTCTGTGCTGAGCGCAAAAACCAGGTCTCCATCGCCGGGCGAATGTGCCGGAACCGTCGCGCGCGCAATGCCGTCATGCGCGGCGACCGCGACACGCTGACATTGCGCTTTGGTCAGGGCGGCGTCCGTAGCCACGATTGCGATTGTCGTGTTGGCCCGGTCCTGTGACTGCATGCGGATCTGCATGGCCTGCATTTTTCGGCTTTGCAGTGTAACACCCAGACCGCTTTCAGGGTCCGGGCCCAGAGCGCCATACTCGCCTGAGATTTCAAATGGCGCTGCCCAGAAATGCCGCTCGCCCGGGGTGGTAACGCTGCCCATCGGGTTGGCCGCGACAAGGGCGCCGACTGTGATCCCGCTGTCCAGTACGAACGATGCCGATCCCAACCCGCCCTTGAGCATGGCGGTGAGCGCCCCAGTCCCGGCACCATATGTGCCAAGCTGAAAAACGGGAGCGGCCGCATCCAGGGCGGCGCGACCCAATGCCCGATAGGGATTCTCGGTCCAGGATTTGTCTCCGCCATTCAGCAGATCGAAGATGATCGCGCCGGGCACAATCGGGATCACGGCGTCGGCAATCCGGAAGCCGCGGCCCCGCTCGCGCAGAGCATCAACGACCCCGGAGGCAGCATCGAGCCCGAATGCCGACCCCCCCGACAAGGACAGTGCGTCGATTTTTGAGAACGATTTATCCGGTGCAAGAAGGTCGGTTTCCCGTGTGCAGGGAGCGCCGCCCATGACATGGACAGAGGCGGGAAAAGGGGCTTGGGCGGTCAGAACCGTGGTGCCCGATTTCAGGTTGTCATCCTGTGCATTTCCGACCAACAGGCCGGGCACATCCGTGATCAGGTTGCGAGGCCCCGGTGTCATCGCGCCGCCTTATCGATTGGTGCGTGCCATGCACGCATTCTGATTGCGGCGCCTGCAAGCAGGCGCGATTTGGGTATTTTTGACCAGAAAGAAGCAGGAACACGCATCAGATACAGCGACCGCCATCCACTTCCATGGCCACGCCGGTGATCATGCTGGCCTCGTCCGAGCACAGGAAGCAAGCGGCATTGCCCATGTCCTCTGGCTGCGAGAAGCGGCCAAGGGGAATGGTCGACAGGAATTTCGCGCGAATTTCGGGTGTGTCTTCGCCCATGAAGGATTTGAGCAGCGGTGTTTCTCCCGCAACCGGGTTAAGGGCGTTCACCCTGATGCCGTCGGGCGCAAGTTCAACCGCCATGGTTCGGGTGGCGGTGATCATCCAGCCTTTTGATGCATTGTACCAGTTCAGGCGGGGTCGTGGTGACACCCCGGCCGTGGAGGCGACATTCAGGATCACGCCCTGTCTGCGCTTCTTCATATGGGGAACCAGTGCACGGGCCGTCAGGTAAACCGACTTCATGTTGACCCGGAACACCCGGTCGAAATCCTCCTCGCCCACGTCCTCCAGTGGAGTCGGCAGGTGGGTCACACCAGCGTTGTTGATCAGGATATCGAGCTGCCCGAATTGTGCCAGGGCCGCCGAAGCCATGGCATCGACGGAATTGCCATCCGAGACATCCACGGTCTGGGCCACGGCGTTGTCGCCCAATTTGACAGCAAGGCGCGCAGCGGCGTCGCCGTTGATATCCGCGATCATGACGCGCGCACCTTCGTCCAGGAACTTCCGGACGATCCCGGCACCGAATCCCGACGCGCCGCCGGTCACGAGTGCTGTCTTTCCTTGGAGTCGCATGAACGAGTCCCCCCTGTGCCTGCAAATCCCTGATGCCAGCCTATCAGCAGGCATGACAGCTCTACAATGTCACTCGTCCTTTACCGTGCCACGCAAGGATTTGACTTCGGCGCGCGCTTTCTTGGCCTGAAGGCGGCGCCATACCGATCCCTTGGTCGGCTTGGTCGCGATACGCCTCTTGGGAGTAACCAATGCCCTGGAGATCAGCTCTGCCAGACGGGCCCGGGCTATGTCGCGGTTTCTGGCCTGGCTTCGGGTTTCATCGCATTGGATGATCAATGCGCCCTCATGGGTCCAGCGCCGTCCGGCCAGCCTTCTGAGCCGCGCCTTGACCGGTTCGGGAAGCGACGGTGATCTTGCTGCCTCGAATCGAAGCTCCACTGCCGTCGCCACCTTGTTGACATTTTGGCCACCCGGACCCGAGGCCCGCACGAAGTTCTCGGTCAGTTCCCAATCCTGAATGGCAATAGAGTCGGAAATACGCAGCATGGGTCGTTTCATACATCCTCTGCGTCGGCACAAAAAGGGCCACCCGATCAACGGATGGCCCTTTCGGAAGTTTTCGGAGGCAGGGTCGGTCAGACCATTGCCAGATCGTCTTGGGCGGATGACCCGCCTCGGGCTGCCTTAGCAGGCAACCTCCCAAGTTGTTCCGACACCTCTCTCCAATACCTTTCCTGACACTGGATCACCTCCTTTTCTTTTGTTGACGTTGATCCGAGCCTGCCACGGAGAAACCAATTCGCCAAGAAAATTCGTCACGATCCCGCGGAATGCGGATCGAGCCGGCGAACGATCATGCGGAAGGGGATCAGGGCCAGGAGGGCCAATGACAGTTTGACCATCCAATCCGCCAGTGCCAGGGAGACCCAAAGCGGAAGCTCCGGGCCAAGACCCAGCAAAGGCAGAACATCGTTCGCCCAGGAGACATCATTGGCAGGTTCAAGCCAGTCCAGTTGCGCTGAAAACGCGATGCCGAAAAACAGGATCGTATCCAGAGAAGAACCGAACAGGGTCGATGTCAGCGGCGCTTGCCACCAGGCCTTGCGCCGCAATGCGGAGAATATGGCGACATCCAGCATCTGTGCAGCCAGAAAAGCAAGCCCAGAACCCAGTGCGATACGCAGGGTCACCAGCGGGCCGAATTCACCAGAGATCTGTGTTCCGATCAGCGAGCAGATGACACCGACGACAAATCCGACAAAAACCACCTTTCGCGCCGGACCCGGGCCATAGACCCGGTTCATCACATCGGTCACCAGAAAGGCAAAGGGATAGGTAAAGGCACCCCAGGTCAGCCACTGACCAAAGAGGAACTGAACCAGAATATTCGAAGCCACGACGATGGTGGCCATGGCAAGAATGCCGGGAAGATGTGCGCGTGTCATTTGATGCCCGTTTTTGCAAGGTTGCGGCGACTTGGCCCGCAACGTTTGCGGGCGGTCAGCAGGTAGTCGTTTGCAACGGTAAAGGCAAGTCAGTTGGTGAGTGCGTATTCCACCAGTTCGCTGCGTTGAAACAGCTAAAAGTTGTCGTCCGTCACCCTTGTCAGCCCTTCTCGGCCGGACCCGTCCCGCCATACAGACAGGCCTTCGAGGTTGCCATGCATTCCACCGCCTGTTTCGAGTTCACAACGTTCGTCGGCAACCCCGGTCTCTGTCATTATCCAACTGCGCACGCGGCTGCGAAACCCGAAGAGATTGAAACTTCGCTCCAGAACATAGAGACGCCTGTCTGGTCCGATATCCGCACCGACCGGCAGAAAGCGTCCCGCGCCGCGCAATGAAAAGGGTTGCGACCAGATACCGTCACCCCACCTGTAAACCGGAATATTTCCGCCTTCATCCCGAACGTCTTCGGGAATAGCGATCAGCCGGGCCTGATCATCGATGGCCAGAGCCTCGAAGCCACCATTGTAAGGCAGGTGGCGAAAAGCCGGTGGGCGATCGAGACTTTCGCTCGCGCGGGCCGGATCGGAATAGCGAGAAACGCGATGGACCCGTTCGAATGAGATGAAAATCGAGCCATCGGGCGCAATTGCCAGCCCCTCTGAATCGACGATCCGCCCAATCAAACCGGCACCGTCATGGCCGCGGAGCAGATTGGAATGGCGAATCCTGATCGCGGTGATGCCGCTTTCGCCACGCGATACCTCGGCCTGAACAAGACGAGCGCGATCGGTAATGGCAGTCATCTCGGCGCCATCAGCAGACAACTCCAGCGCCGAAAACCCGCCGAACCAGCTTTGCTGGGACTCCCACGCAAAACTGCCCAGAAATTCGGTCCGCTCACTGCAGGAGCGGGCACATGTTCCGGCCGCAGTCAGCGCGAGGGTCAGTCCGAGCGCAGGACCGAGGCGCATTGTTTCGGCAGATCGGCCAGAACGTATTCGCGACGCTTCTTCGGTTTTGGTGCGTTCGGATCGGGCGGCGGGGGGTTCAGTATGTTGTTCACCCATTGCTGAGCCTCGGCGCACCCATCGCCGGGAGGTGGCGGGTCCTGGTTGACGCAGCCACGCATGCCCCGCGGACAAGCGAGCCGCACATGGAAATGGTAATGGTGCCCCCACCATGGCCGCACCTTGCGCAGCCACTTGCGATTACCCTTGGCATCCTTGCACATCTGGACCTTGGCGCCGGGGAAAACGAAGATGCGGGCGACTCGTTTGTCGCTTGCAGCGGCCTCGATGATCCGATGATGGGCGCGGCTCCAGTTGCTGTTGACAAACGCACCGTTGGCGCGCCGCAAGGAGATAGAAGAGATGTTCTCGCGTTTCTGCCGGGACAGGTTGATCCGCGACGTTGGCAGCATCCAGATATCGACATCCAATCCGATCTGATGGCTGCGATGCCCGGATAGCATTGGCCCGCCGCGCGGCTGGCTAATGTCGCCGATATACAACCCGTTCCAACCCGGTTGGCGGGCGGCAAACTTGCTCAGGTCCTTGATAAAGTCGATTGTTTCGGGATGCCCCCAGTTGCGATTTCGGGACAGGCGCATCGCCTGCCACGTCGGCCCGGTTTCCGGCAGTTGCTCGGCACCGGCGACGCATCCTTTCGAATAGCTGCCAAAAGAGGACGGCGCTTGCCGTGACGCGGTCGATTTGGCACCGAATTGTTGCTTTGCCAAAAGTTCGGCATGAGCCGGCAATGCAAGGCCAAGGCCAACAAGAACGGCGATGAGGCGCGAAAAGGTCATTGGGTCTGATCTCCTTCGGCTTTGACCCAGACTAGCAGAACCAGACCGATGAGAAAGAGGGCAATGACCGGTGAAATACCCAGGCGCGCGCTTTGGGTCCAGGTTGTGACCAATCCGATCAGAGCCGGCGCCATGAACGCAGTGGCGCGGCCGGACAGACCGTAAAGCCCAAAGCTTTCGGTCGGTGCGTCGGGCGGCGAATGCCGCACCATCAGGCTGCGACTGGCCGCTTGAAGGATACCACCAAACCCGCCGATCAAAACGCCGCAAACGAAGAACACCGTGTCAGGCAGCGTGGAACCTTCGGGCAGCGCAATACCAAACAATTGCGTCCGGGACATGCTGACAATCGTGATGCAAACGAAAATCAGCACCCAGATCGAGAACAGGATGACCGGCTTGGGTCCGAACCTTTTGTCCGCCCCGCCGCCGATCCAGCAAAAAAACGCCGAGGAAAGCACGGCCACGATGCCGAAGATGCCGATTGCAGTGATCTCCCAGCCAAGAACCAGCTTGGCATACACTCCGCCAAAACCGTACAGGCCGTTCAGGGCATCGCGATAAAACATGGACGAGCCGAGATAGGCCGACAGGCTGATCCTGTTGCGCAGGCTGGCGAGAAGTTTGCGCAGCTTGGCAAAAGCCAGTCTGACGGTTCCGCGCGGCGTCGGAGGCACATTGTCGCGCACCCACATGAAATAGGGAATCATGAACAGCCCGTACCAGACAGCCGTGAACGGCCCGACAAACCGTGTGCCCTGTTTCTGTTCGGCGCTCAGTCCGAAAATCGGGTCCAGCCCGATCAGAGTCTTGCCGTTTGCCTGTTCCACGAACAACAGCAGCATGATGGCCAGCGCGACGAGCCCGCCAAGATAACCGAAGGCGAAGCCAAAACCCGACAGCTTTCCGACCTCCTCGGGGGGGCCAAGATCAGGCAACTGTGAATTGATGAAGATCAGTGCGTATTCCGCGCCGACAAAACCGAACCCGAACGCGAACAGGCCCCACCAGATATTGGAACCGTCCGGTGCGGTCCACCACAACGCCGCCGCCCCGACCACATACATGACCGAAAAGCCCAAGATCCACGGAATTCGACGGCCTGTCGTATCGGCCAGCGCACCCATGATCGGTGCGCCAAACCCGATCAGCAACCCGGTTATCGTCAGGCACAGCGACCAGACGCTTTGCGCACTGGCTTTCGCCGCATCATCATCCAGACCCACCCCGCTGTAGTATTCCGCCGCCACGCCAGCGAAATAGGGACCAAACACGAATGTCACCAACAGCGTGTGATAGGGTTGGCTGGCCCAGTCAAAGAAGAACCAGCCCCAGATTCGCTTGCGCGCTGAAATTCCCGCCATACCTGCCCCGCCTTATTGTTGCCGCGATAAGACAGGTGTTTGACCCGTCAATCAAGCCTCTCCTGCATGGGTGGCCAGGGCCGTACGGCATCAGCCTGGCACCATTGCGCGATCCAAGAGGGCATTTGTGGGGATGCCGTATCCGCCATATCCATTGCCGCAAGCACACGCGAAGGTGGTACGATCCCGTTCTTGTCGGTCACGGCGGCACGGAACATCACGTGGCTGGCGCATTCGCCGTTCTTTTTCCACATCGACTGCTCCAGGTAGAGAAACTTGTCGTCCCAGCACACCGCCCGGCTGCGCATCTCGAACCGCTCGAAACCCCGAATTCGGCGGCGAAACCGGACCGTGCTGCCGGCCATTGTCATACCCCAACGATGCTTGGCAATGGCCCGGATCAGGCCAACCCGCTGGGCGTTCATGCTGCGCCCCAGGTCATAGAGCGTCATGGCACGGCCATTGTTCAGTTCGAGCCAGAGGTCCAGATCCCAAGGCCAACAGATGTGATGCGAGACATGGGTGCCGTCCAGCGGCAGCGGCGGCTGCCTGCGCGCGACCAGCATGTCCTTGATCAGGCGGAAAACCGGAAACATCTCATTCTCCTTTTGGCAATTCTGATCCACCGCGCTGACGCGCGCGTCAACCGCGACCTTGCGGCAGACTTGCCCTTTTGCCATCAGCGCCTTAGGTGAACGAAACAATCAGAGAGGATGCGCCATGCAGTCGCTGTTTCAAATCTTGATGTTGATCCTGGACGTTGTCTGGTTCTTCATCATCGCGCATGTGATAATGAGCTGGCTGATCAACTTTCAGGTTCTGAACCTTCATCAGCCCTTTGTCGCACAGGTCTGGCACACGCTACAGCGCATCCTGAAACCTCTCTACGACCCGGTCCGCCGCATCCTGCCACCCATGCAGGGGCTGGATCTCGCACCCTTGGTGGTGCTGCTTGGCGTGTTTGCTTTGCGTATTATCTTGGTGAACAACGCCGCCGCATTTTATTGACCCGCTCTTTTCTTTCATGCGTTGGAATTCGGGTATTTTGGACCAGAAAGAAGCGTAGCCGCGGCTTGTTCCCAAAGTCCGTATATGTGACAGTGCGGCGCAAGAGCAGTGAAAAAATCTCCGCGAGGCCTGGCGCATGTCGGACGCAGACCCGTTATTGCGCGACATTTTCGGATTCGATGACTTTCGCCCGGGACAGGCCGAGATCGTTCAGGCCGTCACCCGTGGCGAGAACGTTCTGGCAATCATGCCAACCGGCGGGGGGAAATCGCTTTGCTTCCAGCTTCCGGCGCTGAGGCGGCAGGGCGTCACGGTCGTCATTTCGCCGCTGATTGCACTGATGCGCGACCAGGTACGCGGTCTTCAGGAAATAGGGGTGTGCGCCGGGGCGCTGACCTCGGGAAACACGCCGGAAGAAACCGACGCCGTGTGGAGCGCGCTGGAAAGCGGTGACCTGAAGCTGCTGTACATGGCACCTGAACGACTGGCGGCTGGATCGGCGATGAACATGCTGCGGCGCGTCGGGGTCGGGTTGATCGCGGTGGACGAAGCGCATTGTGTCAGCCAATGGGGACATGACTTCCGCCCTGACTACCTGCGTATCGGCGCGCTGCGGCGAGAGCTGAATGTACCGCTGGCGGCGTTTACCGCCACCGCAGATGCAGAAACCCGCGACGAGATCGTCCAGAAGCTGTTCGATGGCGCCCCTCCGAGTGTCTTTTTGCGCGGATTTGACCGGCCAAACATACATCTGGCCTTTTCCGCAAAGAACAATCCGCGACGTCAGATCATGCAGTTTGCGGCAGACAGACGCGGTCAGTCCGGCATCGTTTATTGCGGGACCCGGGCCAAGACCGAAACCTTGGCCCGGGCATTGAACGAGGATGGCCATGCAGCCTGTCATTACCATGGCGGCATGGAGGCCGAGGAACGCCGCATCGTCGAAACCCGTTTTGCACGGGAAGACGGCCTGATCGTCGTGGCGACAGTGGCGTTTGGCATGGGAATCGACAAACCGGATATCCGCTGGGTGGCTCATGCCGATCTGCCAAAAAGCATCGAGTCCTATTATCAGGAAATCGGGCGGGCGGGACGCGATGGCGCGCCGGCCGAAACGCTGACACTGTTCGGTCCGGATGACATCCGGTTGCGTCGAAGCCAGATCGACGAGGGGTTGGCCCCGCCAGAGCGGCGTGTGGCCGATCATGGCCGCCTGAATGCTTTGCTCGGCCTGGCCGAGGCGCTCAAATGCCGGCGCCGGTCATTGCTCACCTATTTCGGAGAGGCGACCGCGACCGACTCGTGCGGCCATTGCGATTTGTGCGACGCGCCGCCCGAGGTGTTTGACGGAACAACCGCGGTGCGCAAGGCGCTGTCTGCCGTCCTCCGTACTGAGGAATGGTTTGGAAGCGGCCACCTTATCGACATCCTGACGGGGGCCGACACGGACAAGATCCGGGCGCGGCGGCACGATCAGCTTCCGACATATGGCTGCGGCACCGAATATGACAAACGTCAGTGGCAGGCGATATTCCGGCAGATGATGGGCCACGATCTGGTCCGGCCGGACCCTGAACGCCACGGTGCGCTCAGAATGACCGAGAATGCGCGTCCGATCCTGCGTGGGGAGGCAGGTATCGAGTTGCGGCGCGACACCATTCGAAACGCGGATCGCCGTCCGGCAGTCAAGGCCTTGGTTTCAGAAGAGGACGCGCCTCTTCTGAGTGCCCTGAAAGCAAAACGCCGGGCGATCGCGGAATCCGCGAAAGTGCCGGCCTATGTCATTTTCAATGACAGGACACTGATCGATATGGCGACAAACCGCCCGGACACACTGGACGCCATGGCGCGGATCAATGGTGTCGGGGCAAAGAAACTGGAGCGGTATGGCTTGGCATTCCTGCAAGTGATCACGGGTGCCGCCGAGTCGGTACACCCGGCACGGCGCAAACTGGCCGGGCGATCGGCAGGATCTGTTTACGATCGGTTGCTGGCAGTGCAGGCGGAACTGGCCAGGGGAACGGACGGTATTGACAGACCGTTGAGTTGTTCTGCCTCGCAATTGGCAAAGGTCGCCCAGTTGCGACCGGAAGACGAAAACGGTCTGGAACGGGTATTGGGTGAAAGGCGCGCTGAACGCTTTGGCGCAGCTTTTCTGGACGTGCTGCGCGCGGCGGTCTAGATCATTCATCACGGGGCAGCTACAGGGGACACACATGTTGGCAGTGATCTCTCCGGCCAAACGGTTGGACTGGACAGAGCGGGACATTACCGCAACCGAGCCCGCGTTGCAGCAGGATGCGTTCCGTCTTGCAAAAACTGCACGTAACCTGACTCTGGGCGACTTGCAGAAACTGATGGATATCAGCCCCGATCTGGCTCGTCTGAGCCGGGATCGGTTTCGCAATTTTTCCGATGCCCCGACTCCCGACATTACCCGTCCGGCCGCCCTTGCGTTTGCAGGTGACACTTATCTGGGGCTGGAAGCAAACTCGCTGGATTCGGCGGAACTGGACTGGGCACAGGATCACCTGAGGATCCTGTCTGGACTTTATGGTGTTCTCCGCCCGCTTGATGCGATCCAACCCTATCGGCTTGAGATGGGTAGCCGGCTGAAAACGCGCAGAGGCCGGTCGCTTTATGACTATTGGCGGGACCAGTTGGCAAAGACCCTGAACCAACAGGCCGAGGCCATCGGCACCGACGTTCTGGTCAATTGTGCGAGCCAGGAGTATTTCGGTGCGGTTCAGAATTCGGCCCTGAAGCTGCGGGTGGTCACGCCCGTATTCATGGAAGAAAAGCCGGGCGGGCCAAAAGTCGTCAGCTTCTTCGCGAAAAGAGCACGAGGCGCAATGGCTCGCTTCATCATTCAGAACCGGTTGACCGATCCGGACTCCCTCACAGATTTTGATACTGGCGGATACGCCCACCAGCGGGAGATGTCGGAACAGGACCGCCCGGTATTCCTGCGACCTGCCCAGGCGTGACAGCCCTGGTTTTCGCGCAGGTCAATGCTTGGCCGTTTCCACGATGCAGCAAGTAGAGAAAGAAGAGCTCGGCGCCTACTCTTCCGGCAGGATCGGCTGGGTCTCTTCGGGGCGGTGGGCAGCGATCCGTTCGTGGATCGAGGCCTTGCGCAGCGGCTTGGTCATGTAGTGATCAAGCCCGGCGGACAGAATACCCTCTGAATCACCGTCCATGGCATGGGCGGTCAGCGCCACGATGGGCACGTGGCCGCCTGTGGCTTGTTCCAGCTTTCGGATTTCGCCCGTAGCTTCCTTGCCATCCATTTTGGGCATCGAGATGTCCATGAATATCATGTCCGGTTCAAACTCCTGGAAGGCCTGAACAGCTTCGATTCCATTGTTGGCAAATCGCAATTCTATGTTCAGGTCTTTCACCATCTTTCGCAGAACCAACTGGTTGGTCTTGTTGTCTTCGGCGGCCAGCACGCGCATCAGGCGCATCTTGTCGCCCTCAATCGTCCTGGCCACATCTTGTGCTTGCGGTGCGACGTCCTGGGTGATGCCGCTGTCCGGCCCACCGACAGCGGATTCATCCGGCCGGCCTTCGGTCTCGGGCTCAACAGCGGGCTCCGGGGTGTCTTCCGGCGTGGGGACGACATGCAGACGGGCCCGGGCCCGGAACGGAACAACGTCAGGTATCTGGTCCGTCTCAGGGGCGCCCTGAACGAATTCATCGACGCCCCCGTCGGCAGCGACGTCCGTCTCTGATAACGCGCGGGGCTCTCGGTCCGAGAGCAGTTCGCCGCCCAGCTTTTCCAGGCAGTTGAACAGATCCTGCCGGGGAAAGGGTTTTTGAAGCAATCCCTGAACGTGGCTGAACGAAGGATCGCTCTGGGCAAAACTGGCACTCGAACTCAGAAGCAAAAACGGAACATCCGGCCACTGGCCTTCTCGCAAGGCCTGCACAAGTTCCAGTCCGTCCATGCCGGGCATGTTGTGATCGCTCAGGACCACGTCGACCGACTCGTTCATCGCAGCCAGCGCCTCATCGCCCGATGCACAGCTGGAAGTCTCAAATCCGAGTTGTTTCAACTGCTTTTCGAGCACCGAACGGTTGGTTGGCTGGTCGTCCACGATCAACGCATGGCGCAGCGTGGGCGGAAGTTTCGGCGGCCCCGGCTGATTGTCCTCGGCGCGTTCCATTTCCACCCGGAAGCCAAAGCAAGACCCCTTCCCTTCTTCGCTTTCGACCCAGACGTTGCCGCCCATCAACCCGATCAATCTCTGTGTGATGGCCAGACCAAGCCCCGTGCCCTCGAACTGGCGGTTGCGTTCGTCTTCGACCTGATTGAACTCGCCAAAGATGTGATCGACCTTGTCAGCGGGAATACCGATGCCGGTATCTTCGATCGTGACATGGATCGCTGTAGAGTCCCCTTCCTGATCGGGAACACCGGTAATTCGTATCAGAACGTGGCCACTGCTGGTGAATTTCAACGCATTGCCGACGAGATTTGTCAAAATCTGCCTTACCCGCCCCGGATCACCGACAAATCGCGTTGGCAGGAACAGATCATAGTCCACAAGCAATGGCAGACCCTTGTCACGCGCGATCGGTTGCAACAGCATCACGACCTCGTGCACGCAACGTTCCAGATCGAAGGGTTCGGGGTGCAGCACCAGTTTCTCGGCTTCGATCTTGGAGTAATCCAGAACGTCGTTAATGATCACCAGCAAGGCTTCACCCGAGCTTTTGATCGTGTTGACATACAGGCGCTGTTCTTCGTCCAGAGTCGTGTCGGTCAAGAGATCAGCCATACCGACCACGCCGTTCATGGGCGTGCGAATCTCGTGGCTCATGTTGGCAAGGAACGCAGATTTCGCCCTGTTGGCCGCCTCTGCTTTCTGCCGCGCCTTTTTCAGCTGGGCCTCGTATTCCACGGTGGCGGTTATGTTCAGCGCCAGGCTGACAACGTCGCCGCCATGTCCACGTTGATCAATCAGTTTGATATACTGGTTGTTCCACATCCGGATAACCACCGGCTCGGGATTGGGCTGCATCCAGCGCTCAGTCATCATCGCCCGCCATTCATCGGGCGTTCGGTCTTCGGTGTTGACCAGCCCCTCGTCGGTCATGATCTGCAGGATGCGCATGTAATTGACGCCCGGCCCAACCTCTTCGAGGCCGTCAAAAGCGCCAATATAGGCCGAATTCGCCCCGATCAGGATATTGTCCACATCAAAGAACGCAAAGCCGTCCTGAATGGTCTGGATCGAATGCCACAACCTGCGTTCGGCGATCTCGACCTTTTCATGGGCGACGGACAGGTCGGATTTGACCTTTTCGTTCTCGTCGCGAACCGTCGCAACTTCGGCCTGCGTTTCACCGATCTGCTTGGTCAAGGCAAGCGCGTGACGCCCGAGCTTTCTGTTGGCAGCAGTCAGTTCGGCCTGCTTCAACTCCAGCAGACGTTCGGCGGCAAGGCGATTGCGCCGTTCCTCGGCAAGCTTGTTGGCAAGGCTCATTGCATGCTCCGCAAATGACCCGGTCGGGCGTTTCGTCGCGGCAGCATCCGCTAACTCGGTGAACAACTGTTTAAGGAGGACAGAACCGGGGGAATCATTGCCAGCCGTGCGCACGACATGGCACCCTGCAAGAAAGACAGGAGAGCATTATGTTGAAACTGCTGAAACTGGCCGGATTGATGTCGATTGTCTGGATATCTGCGGCGGTCTGCGCCAATGCACAGCAATCGGTTCCACCTTTTCGGTACGTCGTTTCGCAGGATGTTGATTTTTACGGCGCCGATCTTGATTCACTGTTTGACACTGATCTGGACAGTTGCATCCGGGCCTGTTCTGCAAGACCGGATTGTGCGGCCTTTACGTTCAACACACGATCGAATGCCTGTTTTCCCAAGCGTGACGTCAGCCGTGAAACCGCTTATGAAGGTGCTTTTTCCGCTCAAAAGCTGGCCACTGACCCGGTTGTCCTGAGTCAGGCGGGCGATCGGCTGGCCGCGCTGGATTTCCTGGGCGAAGAGGACCTGGAAAAGGCGGCGCTGCAAGGCCGTGATCTCGGATTTCTTCATCCGGCCAGCGGCGTGAATCTGACCACCGCCCTGCAGACTGCTCAAGCCCGGCGCGCAGCTGGCAACGTCGCGCAGGCGGTGAACTGGACCGGGATCGCGGTTGCACTCAGCGATCGCTCCGACCTTTGGACCGAGTACGCGCGACTGCTTTTGCAGCTTCAATCCGATCGAAAAAGCGACCGCCAGAAGCATATCGAAAGGGCCCTCAACGCAGCAACCAACGGGTATCTGCGCGGCACCGGTTCGGCTCAGCAGGCCGGCGCGCTGGCGGTACTGGCAAAGGCGCTCGAAGCTTCGGGGCGGGGGCGCGACATGATCCCGGCCCTGCGTCTTGCTCAGACCCTGCAACCGCGTGATGATTTCGCCGATGCCCTCGACGCGGCGATCGCGAAATACGGGTTTCGCATCACGGACAGTTCCGTTGAAAGCGACTCCGCGGCGCCCCGTATCTGCGCGCAGTTTTCCGAACCGCTGGCAAAAACCGGAATCGAATACGAAACATACGTCCGCCTGCCGCAGCCGGACCTTTCGGTTCAGGCCCAGGAGTCGCAGCTTTGCGTGGATGGCGTCCAACACGGCAGCCGCTATCGGCTGGTCTTCCGCGCCGGGTTGCCCTCGGCAACCGGCGAGACCCTGATAAAAGATGTCGAGTTGACCCACTATGTCCGCGACCGCGCCCCGAGTGTCCGGTTTCCCGGGCGCACCTATGTTCTACCAAAAACCGCCGATGCAGCCCTGCCGGTTGAAACTGTCAACCTGAGCAATATCGATCTCCGGTTGCGCCGTGTCAGCGACCGGAATCTTTTGCGTGCTGTGCAGGACGGGTATTTCGGTCGGCCACTGTCAAACTGGCAAGACCAGAATTTCTCGAGCGATATCGCCGAAGAAGTCTGGACCGGCACAGCCGTTGTCGGAAACACTTTGAACAGAGCTGTCACAACGCGACTGCCGCTGGATACGGCCATCGCCGATCAGCCAGCAGGCATCTATGCCCTGACAGCCCGCGTACCGGGTGCCGATCCCTATGACGACCCTGGAGCAACCCAGTGGTTCGTCCTGTCCGACCTTGGGCTTTCGAGCCTTTCCGGCACAGATGGGTTGCATGTCTCGGTCCGGGGCTTGTCGGACGCCATGCCCCGCGAAGGGGTGGAGGTCACGCTCGTGTCCCGCGCAAACGGCGTTCTGGCCCGGGCGATGACAGATCCGCTTGGGAATGCCCGGTTTGATGCCGGTCTGGCACGTGGTACCGGCGGATCCGAGCCGGCGATGCTTTTTGCGCGCATGGGCGAAGCGGATATTGGTTTTCTATCACTGGTCGACCCGGCATTTGACCTGTCGGACAGAGGTGTGGAAGGTCGCGCACCTGCCGGGCCGGTAGACACGTTCCTGACCACCGACCGCGGAGCCTATCGCGCAGGTGAAACGATTTACGCGACGGCCCTGACGCGAGATGGCGACTCCGTCGCACTGGCGGACCTGCCTCTGACCGCGATCCTGACCCGACCTGACGGGGTGGAATACTCTCGCCAGGTATCTGACGGCGGGGTCGCAGGCGGACATGTCTTTGCCGTTCCGATCGGGTCGGACGTCCCGCGCGGCACATGGCGACTCGAGGTCAAGAACGACCCGGAGGCACCGGCGCTGGCCAGCCAGTCAGTTCTGGTAGAGGACTTTCTACCAGAGCGGATAGACTTTGACCTGACCCTGCCGGAAGTGCCCCTGCGTTCCGGCGATACGCCAACCCTGCAGATTGATGCGCGCTATCTGTTTGGCGCCCCAGGTTCGGATCTGAGCATCGAAGGTCAGGCCGAATTGCGCCCGGTCTCGACCAACGATTCCTGGCCCGGATACCGGTTTGGCCGCCATGACATGCCAAGCGAACCGGTCAGCGCCTACTTTGGAAACCAGCGTACAAATGCTCAGGGTCAGGCGGCGATTGTGCTCGACCTGCCGCAAACCGATGTGAGGGGAATGCCGCTCGAATTGACCGTGACAACCCGGCTCGCCGATGGTTCGGCTCGACCCGTCGAACGGCAAATAACCGCTCAGGTACGACCCGCAGCGGACGTTATCGGCATCAAACCCCTGTTCGACGATGTGGCCGCAGAAGGTCAGGAAGCCGCTTTCCAGGTGATCGGATTGGCACCGGACCTGACACCGCAGGTGATGCAGGTTCGCTGGACGCTGAACCGTGTCGAAACCCGCTACCAATGGTATCAGTTGTACGGAAACTGGAACTGGGAACCGACAACACGCCGCACACGTGTTGCATCCGGAGAGGCGCGTCTGGACGGCGTCCTGTCGCTTTCGCAACCGGTCGAATGGGGCGAATACGAGCTTGTCGTCGAACGTTTGGATGGGGATTACACGGCAGCATCAGTTGACTTCTATGCCGGTTGGTACTCGCCCGGCGACACGTCTGCCACACCGGACCGGCTTGAGATGTCTCTGGATCGGGAGAGCTATCTGCCGGGCGACACGGCAAAGCTGCGGATTGTTCCGGACGCCGCCGGCACGGCAATCATTTCGGTCATGTCCAATCGGCTGATCCACCGCGAGAGTATTGCTGTGGATCCGGGCGAAAACGTCATTCCGCTCAAGGTCGCTGAAACATGGGGCACCGGTGCTTATGTCGTTGCCACGGTACTCCGTCCGATGGACGTGACGGCCGGCCGAAATCCCACCCGCACAGTCGGTGTCGCTCACGCGAATGTTGAACCCGTCGGCAGAGTTCTCGAGGTGACGATTGACGCTCCTGCAACCACCGAACCGCGGCAGGTGCAGCGTGTCGGGATTGCGGTTTCTGGTGCGGCCGAGGACGAAG
Organism: uncultured Rhodobacterales bacterium; assembly: GCA_964351155.1. Lineage (GTDB taxonomy): Bacteria > Pseudomonadota > Alphaproteobacteria > Rhodobacterales > Rhodobacteraceae > CAYGNE01. The sequence continues at coordinate 22,735 of CAYGNE010000011.1, forward strand.
ACGTGTGGTTGACACTGGCCGCAGTGGATGTCGGCATTCTCAACCTGACCGGGTTTCAAAGCCCGGACCCCATCGGACACTATTTTGGTCAGCGCAGATTGGGCGTGGAAATGCGCGACGTCTACGGTCGCCTGATCGACGGCATGAACGGAGCGCTCGGGACCGTGCGGTCCGGCGGGGACGGCAATGCAGGCCTGCGGATGCAATCCCCTCCACCGACCCAAGAGCTAATGGCCGTGTTCAGCGGGCCGGTCAAGGCCGGCCCCCAGGGTCAGGCCCATGTAGACATTGATCTTCCGGCCTTCAACGGAACCGTTCGACTGATGGCGGTTGCCTGGTCGAAATCTGCGGTCGGACAGGCAGACGCCGAAATGCTGGTACGCGACCCGGTTGTTGTCACCGCAAGCCTTCCCAACTTTCTTGCACCCGGGGACTCCAGCCGTATCCGGCTGGACATCGTGCATGCCAATGGACCAGCCGGGCAAATGTCTCTGAAACTGACCGGAGACAGCTCCGCAATCGAGCTTGGCCCCTCCCCGGACGAGTTCACTCTGGCACCCGCCGGCAAGGCCACCTTCATGGTGCCCGTTTCGGCCCGGGCGGTTGGCGATCCCAGGTTGGACATCCTTCTGACGACCCCGGATGGACAGGAATTGCGCCAAACGCTCGTGCTTCCAATCCGCGCCAATGACCCGCCGATCGCCCATACGCGGCGGTTTTCGCTCGCGGCCGGAGAAAGCTTCGAGTTCAACGGCGATGTTTTTGCCAATTTGCGTCCCGGAACAGGTCAGGCCATCCTGTCGGCCGGGCCATTGGCAAAGTTCGACTCACCAGGACTATTGGCAACGCTGGACCGCTACCCGTATGGCTGCACCGAACAGGTGACGTCACAGGCCCTGCCGCTGTTGTACCTGTCATCGGTCGCACAGGCTGCCGGGCTGGGCGATGGACCGGTGATTGACGCGAAGATCAAGGCGGCAATCTCTCGCATTCTGACTCGCCAGTCCAGCAACGGCAGCTTTGGCTTATGGCGTGCGGAATCAGGGGATTTCTGGCTTGATGCCTATGTTGCGGATTTCCTCAGCCGGGCGCGCGCACAGGGGCACGTCGTGCCAGACCGTGCGTTCCGGCTGGCAATGGACAATCTGCGCAACCGGATCAACTACGCACCGGATTTCGATGAGGGTGGCGAAGACATTGCATATGCCCTGATGGTTCTGGCGCGCGAAGGCGCCGCGTCGGTTGGTGATCTGCGATATTATGCCGACGTTAAGGCCGATGCATTTTCAACAGCACTGGCCGTGGCGCAACTGGGCGCGGCGCTGGCGCTTTACGGTGACCAGACCCGCGCAGATGCGATGTTCGCCCGATCTGCACGGCTGGTGGCAACTCTCCCGACCAACCCGCTGCGCTGGCGTGAGGACTATGGGACCGGCTTGCGCGATGCCGCCGGCGTGTTGGCGCTCGCCGTCGAGGCGGGCAGCAGCGCTGTAGATGTTCCGGACCTGACCAGCCGGATCACGGGCATGAACGAACCGCTTTCGACGCAGGAAGCTGCCTGGTCCTTGCTGGCGGCCCAGGCCCTGACCAAGACACCCGAGCAGTCAGGACTGTCGGTGAATGGTGAGCAGATCTCCGGCCCGTTTGTCCAGGTAATCGCGGGGCGTTCGCCCGAAACGATGGTCATCACCGCCACAGAGGGCCGGGACACGGATATTACCCTGACCACCATCGGGGTCCCGGAAACCGCGCCCCGGGCCGGTGGGACGGGCTATGGCGTAACCCGCAGCTACTACACGACCAAAGGTGCGCCCATCGAACAGCGCAACCTGAGTGTCGGCCAACGTTTCGTCACGGTTCTAAGGATCACCGCGTTCGAGGAGTCAGCGGCACGCCTGATGGTAAACGATCCGTTGCCGGCCGGTGTTGAAATCGACAACCCAAGCCTGCTGCGATCCGGTGATATCCGGGCGCTGGACTGGCTGACACTGTCAGAAGCCGAACATACCGAGTTCCGCAGCGACCGGTTTCTGGCGGCCGTCAACATGCGTGAAGCGGGTGTCGTCACGCTGGCCTACGTCGCGCGCGCGGTCACACCCGGCAACTTTCACCATCCGGCAGCTTCGGTCGAGGACATGTACCGTCCCCGCTATCGCGCACGCACCGATACCGGCCGACTTTTGATATCCGAATGAAACGCTTCGGCCTGATCGCTCTGACCGGGTTGCTGTTTGCGACCGCCGCTTTGCGCGACGGGTTTGACGCCTGGGTCGATGCCACGGTTCTCCCGCCTGCATTCGCCGAGACATCCACCGAGATGCGTGACAGACAAGGCAAGCTGTTACGCGCCTACACGGTCGCCGACGGGATCTGGCGGCTGGCTCCGCAACCGTCGGAAGTTGATGGCGGGTTCCTGGCGATGCTTGTTCGCTACGAAGACAAGAGATACTGGAGCCATTCCGGCGTCGACGCCATCGCCATGCTGCGTGCTGCGGCGCAAACAATCATGAATGGCAGGCCGGTGTCCGGCGGCTCGACCCTGACCATGCAGGTGGCACGGCTTATCGAGGATGGCGGCACCGGGAGATGGGCGGGAAAGCTACGCCAGATCCGGGTCGCCCTGGCCTTGGAACGACAGCTCGACAAGCAAGCAATCCTGGAACTCTACCTGACTCATGCGCCCTACGGCGGAAACCTCGAAGGCATTCGGGCCGCCACAATTGCGTGGTTTGGCAAGGAACCACGACGGCTGACGCCCGCGCAATCCGCGTTGTTGGTGGCGTTGCCGCAATCCCCCGAAACACGACGGCCGGACCGGTATCCCGAAACCGCCCGCAATGCCCGCAACCGGGTTCTGGAACGGCTCGCCGCGCAGGGAGTGCTGCCCGAGGATCAAGCTGCCCAAGCCATCGACGCCGATCTGCCCGCCCGCATGCAGTCCTTTCCTCTGCTGGCTGCGCATCTGGCCGATCGCATGCGCAACGAACACCCGGACATCCCGCGCCATGACCTGACAATTGATGCCCGGGTCCAGTTGGCGTTGGAGCCACTCGTCGCGGAAACCGCGCAGCAGGTGGGCGGCAGAATATCGGCCGCCCTTTTGGTCGCCGACCACGGTACCGGCGAAATAATTGCTTCGGTTGGTTCCCCCGCATATTCAGCGGACCAGCAGCGCCTGGGATTCATCGATATGACCCGCGCGATCCGGTCACCGGGCTCGACCCTGAAACCGCTGATCTATGGGCTCGCGTTCGATCGGGGCCTGGCACATCCGGAAACTCTGATCCATGACGGCCCTGTGCAGTTCGGCCGCTATGCGCCGCGCAACTTCGACGGCGAGTACCGAGGCGACGTCCGCATCCGCGAGGCTTTGCAACTGTCGCTGAACATTCCGGTGGTAAAGCTGACGCAGGTCCTCGGACCGCCGCGGGTGATGGCCGCCCTGCGCCGGTCAGGCGCAGAGATTCATCTCGCCGGCGGAACCCCTGGATTGGCGATTTCGCTGGGCGGTGTCGGGATCAGCCTGCACGATCTCGTACAATTGTACGCCGGTCTCGCAGCGGGCGGGAAAACCCGCACCCTGACCGCGCGTCTCGCGGTTCGGGAGCAGTCTCGTCAACAGTTGATGAGCGACATGGCCGCCTGGCAGGTGTCCGACATCCTGTCCGGACTGGCACCACCTCCCGGAGCGCGGCGTGGCGTTCTGGCCTACAAGACCGGCACCTCCTATGGCCACCGCGACGCATGGGCAATAGGGTTTGACGGGCGGCACGTGATCGGCGTCTGGCTGGGGCGTGCGGACGGAACACCCGTGCCCGGTGCATTCGGCGGCGATCTGGCTGCCCCGCTTCTGTTTCGGGCCTTCGAACGGCTGAAACCGGACTTCGATCCCTTGCCACCACCGCCTCCGGCCACTCTGATCGCGGGATCTGCGGAACTGCCCTTGCCACTGCGCCGGTTCTCGTCACGCCAAGGCTTCTTGGCGACTGCCGGCAAGGCGCCCAAGCTGGTGTTCCCACCCGAAGGGGCCATTCTGGATGTCGCGGGCGGCCCCGTCACCTTGAAACTGCGCGGCGGTGTGGAACCCTATCTGGTACTGGTAAATGGCCGGCCCGTCGCAACCGGGCTGCGAAACCGTGAATTGAGCATCCCGAATCCCGGCACCGGCTTTTCAACCCTCGTCGTCGTCGATGGCAATGGACAATCCGACCGGGTGAACATCCGGCTGGAGTGAATTCACAACGTCACGAAATGGAACAGGAGGAAGACCAATGACCCTGAAACTGACAATGGCAGCCTGTCTGATTTTCTTTGGTCAGTCTGCGTTTGCCGAATGTGCTTCGGACGAGGCAATCGACGCATTCGTCGCCGATTACATGGCCAGCAGCCCGACCTCGGCGCTGGTCCCTGATGGGAGCATGGAGGATGCGCTGTGCACGCAGGAGAAGCTCGTCAAGGCCGTCAGCGCCCATATGGGCCCAGTCATCGGCTACAAGGCTGGTTTGACCAGCAAGCCCGCGCAGGAACGGTTTGGGGTAACAGAACCGGTGCAGGGTGTGCTTTATCGGGACATGATGTTGCAGGACGGTGCCGAGGTTTCCGAGAGATGGGGCGCGCGCCCGGTTTTCGAAGCTGATCTGATCCTTGTTGTCGGAAGCGGTGCGATCAACAGCGCAACAAACGCAAAAGAGGCGATGCCATTCATTTCCGCCATCCGTCCTTTCATCGAATTGCCGGACCTGACCTTCGCCGAGGGCGAACCGATCACCGGCGTTACACTGACCGCCATCGGTGTGGCACCCAAGTTGGGGGTGTTGGGAACGGAGATCCCGGTGAAAGACCCCGGCGAGATGTATAACGCGCTGGGGCTCATGCAGGTTACGTTGTCCGCCGCCGATGGCGAAGTCCTGGCACAAGTGCCGGGCGAGGCCGTCATGGGCCACCCGGTCAATTCCGCGATCTGGCTGATGTCCAAAGGCATCACGTTAAAGCCCGGCGACATGGTTTCCGTCGGATCATTCGGCCCGTTGTTTCCCCCTGCCAAGGGGAAGGGCGGCGCGTCGGTGCGATACGAGGGATTGCCCGGTGACCCGACGGTTACCGTGACATTCAAGTGACCCCGGATCCTGCGAAGCTGACAAGGTGCAACGCCAGTCAGCGGCGCCCTTCCCTCAGCCAAGCGCCGACAATCAGGGCCGTTGCCACCAGCAGAACCAGCCAGGCCGGCAACAGTGGCGACTGAGTGACGTCGCGGGTTTCATACGCCCCGCGCGGGGTGAGACCGATCCAGCCGCGTCCCGCGGCCGGGCGTCCTTCGCGCACGTCCCGGATGTCTGGAAGGCCATCCTCCAACCGGAACACGCCACCGCGCAAGGGTGCGATCAACGGCTCAAGAATGCTGGCCGAAGCGATGGTTTCCTCGAACTCCCGCGGCGCTGCAGGGCCAAGGCCAATTACCGCCTCATGGGTTCCCTCGACCAGTCTGTACAGACCAATTTCCGGCCCATCATACAGGGCCTCGAACCGGCCTGGTGACACCTGCTCCAGTTCCATGAGTTCTGTCGACCCGTCGGGCCGGGTTATGGTGACGGTCCCGATCTCTTCCGCCAGAGACCGCCGGATAATGCGCATGGTCTGGCCGGTTGCCTCGGCCCAGAGCGCCTCTTCCTCGAGCTCTGGCTCTTTCATCATCCAGTGTGCCAGGCGCCGCAACAGTTCAAGTTGCGGCCCGCCGCCTTCGTAGCCCCGGCTCCACAGCCAGGCGTGATCGGACGCCAGCAGGGCGACGCGCCCTTCACCCACACGATCAAGAATCAACAACGGGCGGTCGTCGATGCCGGTCATCAGGGTTGATCCGGACTGCGCCTCGACATCAATCTGGCGCAGCCATGCGCCCCAACTGTCCGCGCCCTGAAGATCAGAAGTGACCGGGTGTCGCTCACCGGTTTCCGTGACTTTGGGCCGGTACTTTTCCTCGATCACCCGCGCGCTGGGTTGAGCAGGCAAGACCGGCGCGAGCGGCGAACGATAGATGCTGTCCGCGCCTGCAAAATCCGGCCCCGCCGCCACCAGAACGGCACCACCGCCATTCACGTAATTGGCAACGTTGTCCAGATAGATCGCAGGCAGGATTCCGCGGCGTTTGTAGCGATCGAAAATGATCAGATCGAAGTCATCAATCTTTTCCAGGAAAAGCTCCCGCGTCGGAAACGCGATCAGTGACAATTCTCCAACCGGCACGCCATCCTGCTTTTCCGGCGGACGCAGAATGGTGAAATGCACCAGATCGACGGAGTTGTCCGACTTCAGAAGGTTGCGCCACGTGCGCCCGCCCGGGTGCGGTTCGCCTGACACAAGAAGCACCCTCAGCCGGTCGCGGACACCGTTCATCTGCACGAGCGCCGTGTTGTTCCGGTCCGTGATTTCGCCCGGGGCGGCGGGGACGGTGAACTGGATCACGTTCCGCCCGCCATGCGGCAATGTTACCGGCAGTTCGATATCCTGCCCGATCGGAACCTGAAAGCTGTCAGGCGGGCCACCGTCGACCGAGATTTCCAGTGCCGCGCGCGTGTTGTTTTCCGGAACCGCTCCGTCATCTTCAATCCGCAGAGTCAGGGTCACGGATTCGCCGATGATTGCAAAGGCCGGTGCATTGCGGACAATCAAGCGCCGGTCCCAGTCATCTTCACGCCCTGTCATCAACAGGTGCATCGGCGCGGGCAGTTCCGGTGCCCGTTCCATGTCATGCACCTGTCCGTCGCTCAGAGCGATAATGCCCGCGATACGTGCACGCGGTTCTTCGGCCAGCGCCGAGGACAGCGCACTCATCAACTCGGTTCCGGCATCACCATCTCCGTCCCGCACCACAACGCGGCGCAATTCGGTGTTTGGGCGACCCGCTATCCGTTCCACAAGGGTTTCTGCGACCGCCATTTGTTCAGGTCGGTCAGCCAGCATCTGACTGGCACTTTCGTCTTCAAGCATCACGACGATATCCGTCAGGGGCGCGCGATCCTCGATCTGGTAAACAGGACCCGCCAGCGCACCGAGAAGCACCAGCGCCGCCAGCAGGCGCAAAGCCCAGCCCGACAGGCCTCGCCGCAGCGCCAGAACGATACCCGCCAGGGTCAGCACCGCCAAAAGACCAATCGCGACCCAGGGGATCAGAGGATCGAAGATGACGGTTCCGGTCATTGGCCCAACCGGTCCAGCAATGCCGGCACGTGCACCTGATCGGATTTGTAATTTCCGGTCAGCACATGCATGACCAGGTTCACACCAAAGCGATACGCCAATTCACGCTGCCGCTCGCCGGAAAACCCGCGCCCTACCGGCACAAGCGGCCGACCATTGCCATCAACGGCCCAAGCCGACGCCCAATCGTTGCCGCCGATGACGACCGGTGTGACGCCATCATTCAGATTCCGGAACGGCATGCCCTCGATCTGTTCGGCATCCGGCGGAGCGGCTTCGACCCAGACCTCTCGGCTTGTATGGCGACCCGGAAAGTCCTGCAGCAGGTAAAACGTGCGGGTCAACACGTGGTCAGAGGGCAAAGGCTCTAGCGGCGGAATATCCAGCGGGGCGGCAAGTTGTTGCAGCTTCCTGCCGTTCGGGCTCGCATTGCCGAACCGGGCGATATCCGCATCGCGCGTGTCAAACAGGATCAATCCGCCAGATCGCAGGTATTCATTCAGCTTTGCATATGCCCCTGAAGACGGCATTGGCTGATCCGGTGTCACCGGCCAATAAAGAAACGGAAAGAAAGCCAGTTCATCCCGCTCAAGATCAACCCCCATGGGACGAGCCGGTTCCACAGATGTCCGAAAGAAAAGCGTATCCGACAATCCCTGCAATCCGGCATCGGCAATGCCGTCGAGTTCCGAATTGCCGGTCAGGACATGGGCCAAAACCAGTTCACTGGTGGCAGCAATCGCATAAGCTTCATCCGAAGTTTCGTCCTGCGCATGCCCGTGTTGCGGGGCCACCATCAAGCCAAGAGCAAGAACCGCCGCTGTCGCCCGCGATGGAACAAGGCGTCCGGAGAGTGCCAGCGAAGCGATCACGTCAGCGACAAGCAGGCACAAGGCCAACCCCAGCAGCGCACCACCAAGAGGCAACTCCTTTTCGACGCTCAGACCCTCGACCGGTATCCGGTCGGGCCATGTCGCCGCGCTCAGCACACTGTCTTCTGCAAGAACGTTGCGCGCCAGTCGCCGGTCATCGCTGGCATACAGTCCCGGACGCAGATCAGGACCAACCGGATCGCCGACCAAGGCCGCGCCATCAACCCCGGGCAGGGTCCCGGCTTCGGACAAGGCCCCGAAACCATCCACAACCTGAACCGGTCTCCAGGTCGTGCCCTCCAGATCATCCGGTTGCGGTGTTTTTGCGGACGAGGACACTGCCAATCGCTCCAGCATCTCCACAAAGAGGCCGGACAGCGGAAGGCTGGACCATTCCGCATTGGCGGTGACATGGAACAGGATGACCTGCCCCTGTCCGACGGCTTTGCGCGTAACAAGCGGCGTACCGTCACTGAGCGAGGCAATCACACGATCGGCCAGTGTCGGGTCCGGCTGCGCCATGACCTGAGCGGAGACGGTCACATCACCTGGAATAGCCAGACCAAAAAAAGGAGAGCCTTCCGCAAAAGGCGCCAGAGACTTGGGCTCTCCCCAGCTCATCGCCCCGCCGACGCTGCGCCCGCCTGCGCGCAGGCGGACGGGCATCAGGGGATGCTCGTCCGAGCGGCTGATATCGCTTGCCGCCAGGCGGGGACCGGCAAATCGCAACAACATGCCGCCCGCATCGATCCATTCCGTAAGAGTTTCTTCCTCGGCGGAAGACAGTGTTGCAACATCGGCCAGCACAACAACATCGGGGTTGGCCGGCAGCAGGTCCAACAAGGCACCGTCCAGCAACTCGGCGGTGGGCACGAGCGCCTGTTCGAGATAGTGTAAAGGTGAGAGCAGTTCCAAACCTTCGCGATCTTCGCGCCCGGCGATCAGGGCGATTTCGCGCCGGCGCAGGCTGTCATCCGTCAACGTCATCGCCCCGGCAGATCGCTGTCCCCGAATATCGAACCTGGTGATGCGCGCACGCAATTCCGCGGGCAGCGAAAGAGCTGCAGTTGCTCTGGTGTCACCGGGCTCAAAAGTCGCGGAGACCGAGGCCAGGACGCGGGCGGTCCCGGCCGGGTCACGGCCCTGCGCCAAGAGCGTGACCTCGCGTTGTGGACCCGCAGAGGAACGAAGCGCGGTCAATTGCACCGCCCCGTCTTCGAACCGGGCGGGCGCAAGTCCAAGAACCGCCTTGCCGGTCTGAAACGCCCGCACGGAACCCCGGTTTTCCAAGGCGGACAGGAGTTCCTCTCGCCCCGCAAAATCCAGACCATCGCTGATCCAGAGGGTATCGAAATCATCTTCAATGGCGTTCAGAACTGCAATCGTCGCGTCTGTTTGGGTCTGGCCCGCCTGCCACGGCGTCGGAATCAGTCCCGCCAGACGACTCTTCCAGACATCAGCAGCCTGAAACACGGGTGTTTCAGGATCACTCACCCGCAAGATCGACACCGGGCGGCCCCCGCGCCCCGCCTCGGCCAACTGCGCGGTGATCAGGTCCGTCTTGTCCGACCATTGGGTCGCACCGGCCCAGCTCGAATCCAGGAGTATCAGCAATGGCCCGGACCCACCCCGGTGTTGCTGCGGGTTCAGTACCGGCCCGGCAAGCCCGATGATCACGGCTGCCACCGCCAGCATCCTGAGCAGCAACAACCACCAGGGCGTGCGATCAGACACGCTTTCATCATCGGTCAGCCCGAGCAGCAGCGCCACACCGGGAAACCGCCGCCGGATCGGCGCAGGCGGAACGGCGCGCAGCAGAATCCACAGGACAGGCAATGCCAGCAGGCCCAGCAAAAGCCAGGGCGAGACAAACCCAATTCCGCCGAGTGTTGTCATACGCGACCCCGATCCAGTGCGCGGTAGAGCCACAGAAGGGCCGATTGCGCGCTGTCCCCGGTATGGTGAATGCCCAGTTGCCAACCCGTTGCACGGCAAAGATGGGCCAGCCTGTCCTTACGTTCAGCCAGCCGCTCAAGATAACGATGGCGAAGGTCTCCGGCCTTCAGCGTTTCATGGCGCAATGTGCCGCCAACGCTTTCAAAGATCGTGCGCCCGTGAAACGGAAACGCCTCTTCGCTCGGGTCCAGTATTTGCAGCACGACGCCTCTCACTCCGCGGTCTGCGGCTTTCGTCAGCGCGCGTTCAACTTCGCCAATATCCCCAAGGAAATCCGACAGGAACACGGCGCGCGCATGCGGAATCATGGCGCGATGTTCCGGTGCAGCGTAATCTTCGATCGAATCCACCGAAAACGCTTCGGCCAGTCTCAATATCTGCGTATTGCCCCGCCGTGGTGGAAGGGACGTGCCGGTCAATCCAACCCTTTCGCCCGCGCGCACCAGCAGAATGGCGATGGCCAGCGCCAGGAGCCGGGCGCGGTCGCCCTTTGTGGGCAAATCGTCGGTCGAGGCAAACCGCATCGATGCTCCCTGATCGACCCAGAGCATTACCGACTGCGCGATCTGCCATTCGCGTTCTCGCACGAATTGCTGATCGCCACGGGCGGACCGGCGGTAGTCGATCAGCCGCTTGCTGTCGCCGGCTTGCGCAGGCCGATACTGCCAGAAATCGTCACCCAATCCCGCGCGGCGGCGTCCGTGCTCTCCCAGAAGGACCGTGCCGGCCAGATGCTCGGCCCGCGCCAGAAGCGGCGGCAGGCGACTGGCCTCTGCCTCGGATCGTTCACGAAGGGAAAGGGTTTGTTTCACGCGGCAGCCTCGGTGCGACCAAGGCTTTCGGCGGTTTTTTCGATCAGATCGGCAAGGCTGTCCCCCCGCGCCCGCGCGGCAAAGTTCAGCGCCATTCTGTGGCTCAGCACAGGCCGCGCCATGTCAATCACGTCCTCTGCATTCGGGGCGAGTCGTCCCTGCAGCAGGGCGCGCGCGCGAACGGTCAGCATCAGGGCCTGCGCCGCGCGCGGCCCCGGTCCCCAGGCGACGGTTTCCCGCACTTTTTCGGATGCCCCGGGTTCCTCCGGACGAAAGGCCCGCACCAGGTCAAGGATCATTTCGACTACCGAATCCCCGACCGGCATCCGCCGCAACAGCTTCTGCGCGGACAGCAATTCCTCGCGCGTGAAAACCTGGTTGGACTGATCTTCGTCAACCCCGGTCGTCGCGATGAGGATGTCCCGTTCCGTGTCCCGGTCGGGGTAATCCACATCGATTTGCACGAGGAACCGGTCAAGTTGCGCCTCGGGCAGAGGATAAGTGCCCTCCTGCTCGATCGGGTTCTGTGTCGCCAGGACATGGAAGGGCGGTTCCAGTTTCCGGTCCTCGCCGGCAACCGTCACCGTGCGTTCCTGCATCGCCTGCAATAGGGCGGACTGGGTGCGCGGGCTGGCCCGGTTGATTTCATCCGCCATCAGCAACTGGCAAAAGATGGGCCCCGGAACGAACCTGAAGCTGCGCGTACCGTCAGCCGCCGTGTCCAGAACCTCCGAACCCAGGATGTCGGCAGGCATCAGGTCAGGGGTGAACTGAATGCGATTGCCATGCAGCCCCATGACCGTGGACAGGGTTTCGATCAGTCGCGTCTTGCCGAGCCCGGGCAATCCGATCAGCAACCCGTGCCCGCCACACAGCAATGCTGTCATCGTCAAATCGACGACACGTTCCTGACCGATGAACCGGCGCGTGATCGACGCCTTGGCCTCGGCCAGCTTGGCTTCCAACGCCTCGATTTCGGCGACCAGATCGGCAGGATCAGACATGACATTCCTTTCAGGGGACTTATAGTTTGACTGTAAGTGTATCGCGCGCAGAGGAAATGGCAAAAGCAATGAGCGGACAAAAAGCTGTTACCCCTTCGGCCGAAGGCATCGCGGCCTCGGTTCGGGCAACAAAAGAACGCGGCCTGCCCCCGGTTCATTTGTGGAATCCCCCCTTCTGCGGCGATCTGGACATGCGCATCGCCCGTGACGGGACATGGTTTTACCTCGGCACGCCAATCGGCAGGTTTGAGCTGGTCAAGCTGTTCTCCTCCATTCTCAAGAAGGAAGATGGCAAACATTACCTGGTCACGCCCGTGGAAAAAGTCGGAATCACCGTGGATGACGCCCCTTTTGTTGCCGTGGATTTCGAGGCCGCCGGTGATGGCAAAGACCAGGTTCTGACCTTCACAACCCATGTCGGTGATGCAACGATTGCGGGTCCGGACAACCCGATCCGCGTCGAACGCGACCCGGCAACGGGCGAACCTTCGCCCTATGTTCATGTTCGCGCAGGGCTCGAAGCCCTGATCGACCGGAAAAGTTTCTACCGGTTGGTCGATATCGGCGTACATCACGACGGCTGGTTCGGTTTGTGGTCGTCTGGTCGGTTTTTCGGCATCATCCCATCCGAAGAACTGAACAACATCTGACCAGCCAGACCGGAAATTCAAACCGGTCGTATGGAAATCAATACCTTGGCAGAGGCGCAGTTTGGTCGATAGACAGGGTCATTGATCAATTGCACGAGTCACCATGCCCCGTTTTGCCGCGAACCTGTCACTGCTGTTTACCGAGTTGCCCTATCTGGATCGATTCGACGCGGCGGCGGAAGCGGGGTTTGCCGGTGTGGAAATCCTGTTTCCCTATGATGTGCCCGCCAAGGATACACGGCGCGCGCTTTTGAGAAACGGGCTCGACCTTGTGCTGATCAACGCGCCTCCGCCCAACTACACGGGCGGCGAGCCGGGCTATGGCGCGATTCCTGGGGCCGAGGGGCGATTCCAGCACGATATCAAACGCGTGTTGCGCTATGCCAGCGAGCTGAAACCGGGGTTGGTTCATGTCATGGCCGGGTATTGCAAGGATGCCCGGGCATTTGAAACCTTCGTCCGGAACCTGAAATGGGCCGCCGATCTGGCGCCACATCAGATCTTTACAATCGAGCCTCTGAATACCGGCGATCAGCCCGGGTACTTTCTGGATGATTACGAACTGGCCATTCGCGTCCTGGATGCGGTGGATCGGCCGAACGTGGGGCTTCAGTACGACACCTACCATGCGCAGGTAATCCACGGCGATGCCGCCAAGGTCTGGAATGATTTCGGCTCCCGGGCATTTCATGTTCAGATCGGCGCGACCCCGGATCGTCGGGAACCGGGCCCAGGCCCGGTGGATTTCCCCGCGCTTTTTGCCGCAATCGACAACAGCGGCTACGCAGGCTGGGTCAGCGCAGAATACAACCCGTCGACAAAACGCAGCATTGACAGTCTGGACTGGATGGCGCCCGCTATCGCACCTTGAAGACGCATGTCCGGCGGGCGTTGGTCAGGCATGCCTCTCGGTCGGATCGACCTGGCCTGATTCCGCCCTGCGTGACTGGCGCAGCAACGACACCGAATAGATGATCAGCGCGGTCCAGATCATGGGAAAGGCAATCATCCGCGCCCGCCCGAATTCTTCCCCGAAAACAAAGACCGCTATCAGGACAATCATCGTCGGGGTGATATACTGCAGTATGCCAATCGTGGATAGCCGCAAGAGTTTCGCTCCGTTGGCATAAAACAGCAACGGTGCGGCCGTCACTATGCCACACCCAAGCAACAACCAGTTATCCATACTGTTGCCGGCCAGGAAATGGCTCTTTCCCGTCGCGCTCAGATACCCGACAAACCCAAGCGCAAACGGCAGCAGGATCAGAACCTCGAGCATAAAACCCTGATTTGGGCCGATCGGCAGCGATTTCTTGAAAAAAGCATAGAACCCCCAACTCAGCGTCAAGCCGAGGGCCGCAAAAGGCACTTGGCCTGCCTCCAGCGTCAGAACCAGGACCGCCGCCACGGCCAGAGCGATGGCCACATACTGCGCCGGCGCCAGTCGTTCCCGCAACAGGACCGCCCCCAGGAAAACGCTGAACAATGGGTTGATGTAATATCCCAGGGCCGCGTCCAACGCGTGATCATTGGCAATCGACCAGACGTAGATACCCCAGTTGATCGAAACCAGAGCCGCCGTGACCGCCGCCATCGCCAGCGTGCGTGGTGATTTTACGGCCTCGCGCAAATCACCTGTCCGCCCCATCAGGATCAGAACGACACCCGCCACAGGCACCGCCCAGATCACGCGATGCGCAATGACTTCCATTGGCGGAATATGGGCCAGCGCCTTCATATAGACGGCCAGGACGCCCCACAGAAAATAGGCCGTGATGGCAAAGACAAATCCGCGCGGGCGATCCTCGGTGCCGGTGGCCATGGGTTACCTTTGACTGGAAGCGGGCTGGTCAGCCTGACGTCGCCTCAGGAGACCGGCTCTTTATCAACCCGCTGATCGGTCGGCGTCAATGGGCCTCGGCCCAATTGGCGCCCTGCCCCGCATCCACCGTCAGCTTGACATCCAGATGTACGGCCGGATCCGCGGCGTTTTCCATAACCTCGCGTGCCCGGCCCACAACGTCATCAACCGCGCCTTCTGCCACCTCGAACAAAAGTTCGTCATGTACCTGCAGCAACATCCTGGCCGGCAGGTCCGCAATGGCACCCGGCATTCGAACCATCGCCCGGCGAATGACATCGGCCGCCGTGCCCTGGATCGGCGCATTGATCGCGGCGCGATAGGCAAAGCTCGCCCGAGGTCCCTTGGCATTGATTTCGGGCGTGTGAATTCGGCGACCGAACAGGGTCTGAACATACCCGTTCTCCTGGGCAAAGGCCTTGGTCTCGTCCATGTATGTGCGAATGCCCGGAAAGCGCTCGAAATAGCGGTCGATGAAACCCTGCGCCTCGGCCCGCGGAATCCGCAGGTTGCGCGCCAGGCCAAAGCCCGAGATCCCATAGATCACACCGAAATTGATTGCCTTTGCCTGCCGCCGGATATCCGGTGTCATCTTGTCCAGCGGCACATCGAACATCTCGCTGGCGGTCATCGCATGAATGTCCAACCCGTCGGCGAACGCCTTCTTCAATGCAGAAATGTCGGCGATATGCGCAAGGATACGCAATTCGATCTGAGAATAATCCAGCGATACCAGGACGTTGCCGGTTTCTGCCACAAACGCCTCGCGAATGCGGCGCCCTTCCTCGGTGCGGACCGGGATGTTCTGCAGATTGGGATCGGTCGAAGCCAGCCGCCCGGTGCTTGCCCCGGCAATCGAATACGAGGTATGCACCCGGCCCGTTTGCGCATTGATATGGGTCTGCAGCGCATCGGTATAGGTGGATTTCAGCTTGCTCAGCTGTCGCCAATCCAGCACCCGCGCCGGCAGTTCATGTTCCGTCGCCAGATCCTCCAGAACATCGACGCCGGTTGCATAGGCCCCCGTCTTGCCGCGCTTGCCGCCCTCGATCCCCATCTTGTCGAACAGGATTTCGCCCAGTTGCTTGGGGCTGCCCACGTTGAACGTTTCCCCCGCCAACGCGTGGATTTCCGACTCCAGCGCCGCCATCTTCTGGGCAAACGCGTTGGACATCCGGCTGAGCGTATCGCGATCCACCTTGATCCCGTTGCGCTCCATCTGCGCCAGCACCGGCACCAGCGGGCGTTCCAGTGTCTCGTAGACCGTCGTGACGCGGCTGCGATGCAGCTGCGGCTTGAAAGACTGCCACAGCCGCAACGTGATATCGGCATCCTCGGCAGCGTAATCCACCGCCTTGTCGATCGGCACCTTGTCAAAGGTAATCGCCGATTTCCCGCTGCCCAGCAGCGGCTTGATCGGGATCGGTGTATGGCCAAGATACCGCTCGCTCAGCGTATCCATCCCATGGCCGTGCATCCCGCCATGCATCGCGTATGACATCAGCATCGTGTCATCAATCGGCGCAACGTCAATGCCGTACCGGGCAAAAATCTTCGCGTCGTATTTCATGTTCTGACCGATCTTCAGGATCGCGGGATCCTCGAGAACCGGCTTCAACATCTCCAACGCGGTTTCAACCGGCATCTGCCCTTCGGCCAGGGCATCCGATCCGAACAGATCGTCGGTTGCGCTGTCCTTGTGGATCAGCGGGATGTAACAGGCCTGACCTGGCTCGACGCACAGCGATATACCCACGAGATCAGCGATCATCTCGTTCAGCCCCGTCGTCTCCGTATCAACCGCAACCCAACCTCGTTCGTGGATCTGGTCGATCCACCCTTGCAGCGCCCCGGCCTCGCGCACACAAGTGTACCCAGCCGTGTCGAATGACTGTACCTGCGGCGTATCCTCCTCGGACGGAGTGGCCACCGTATCGGGAATGACCGGCGCCTCGATCCCCAACTGACCGGCAACACGGCGCGACAGGGTCCGGAACTCCATCTCGGCCAGGAACGGCATGAGCACATCCGGGTCAGGATCCCGCACTTCCAGTTCGTCCAGGCCGAAATCAAGCGGCGTTTCGCAATCGAGCTGCACCAGCCGTTTGCTCAATTCGATCTGCTCGCGCATCTCGATCAGCGTCTGGCGCCGCTTGGGTTGCTTGATCTCTTCGGCACGGTCCAGCAGCGTTTCGAGGTCGCCATATTCGTTGATCAAGAGCGCAGCGGTCTTGATCCCGATGCCCGGCGCACCCGGTACGTTGTCCACGCTATCCCCGGCGAGCGCCTGAACATCGACCACCCGTTCCGGCCCTACACCGAACTTTTCAAGAACCCCGTCCCTGTCGATGCGTCGGTTTTTCATCGCGTCGAGCATCTCGACGCCGTCGCCGACCAACTGCATCAGGTCCTTGTCCGAACTGATGATCGTGACCCGCCCACCGGCGTCACGCGCCTGGCAGGCCAGTGTCGCGATGATATCGTCGGCTTCATAGCCTTCCAGTTCCTTGCAAGCGATATTGAACGCTTCCGTCGCCTTCCGCGTCAGCGGAATCTGCGGGCGCAGCTCCTCGGGCATCGCCTCGCGATTGGCCTTGTACTGCTCGTACATATCATTTCGAAACGTATGGCTGCCCTTGTCAAAGATCACCGCGACATGGGTGGGCGCATCCGGGCCATGATCGTCTTCCACGTACCGAAAGATCATGTTGCAGAACCCGGCCACCGCCCCGATCGGCAGCCCATCCGATTTTCGGGTCAGCGGCGGCAACGCGTGATAGGCCCTGAAAATGAACGCCGACCCGTCGATCAGATGCAGATGGCAGCCCTTGCCGAATTTCGTCCCATCCATGCCCGATCCCCCGTTGGCGGCGTGCTTTGACGCGTTACGCGCTATTGCTTCTTTCTGGTTCCCAATACCCCCGCCGGAGGCCCTCGCTCGCCCCCTGGCGACGGTCGATCGCAGGGTCCCGAAAGGCTCAGCCCGCGTCAGCCTTGTCCCTGTGCACGAACTTGCAATCACAATACGGGCATTCCACCCAGCCGTGTTCATTGGGAATCTGCAACCAGACACGAGGATGCCCCAAAGCGCCTTCGCCGCCGTCGCAGGCGACGCGATAACTGTCCACGATCTTTGTTTCCGGCGCTTCGATGGTCATCCTTTGGCGGTCCTTCTGCTTGTCGGCCCTCCGGCCTTGGCTTAGGTGCATTTATGAGCCAAGGCAAAACCGGGGGCAAGTGCCGCTATGACACAGGAGGCGATCCGCATCAAAGGTCTGATCAAGACCTACAGGGGCAGTCGCGGACAGCCTGAAAAGCAGGCGCTGAAAGGTGTCGATCTGACCGTTCCGCGCGGGTCTGTGTTCGGCCTTCTGGGGCCAAACGGGGCGGGCAAATCCACCCTGATCAACATCTTGGCAGGCCTGGTGACCAAGACCGCGGGGCAGGTGACCATCTGGGGATTCGATCAGGACCGCAATCCACGGCAATCCCGCGCCGCCATCGGCGTCATGCCGCAGGAATTGAATCTGGACCCTTTCTTCTCGCCGCGCGGCGCGCTCGAGGTGCAGGCCGGGTTGTACGGCGTACCGAAATCGCAGCGGCGCAGCGACGAAATCCTGGCGATGGTCGGCCTGACCGACAAGGCCGACGCCTATGCACGATCACTTTCCGGCGGCATGCGGCGCCGGTTGTTGCTGGGCAAGGCGCTGGTCCACCGTCCCCACATCCTTGTGCTGGACGAACCGACCGCGGGCGTCGATATCGAGCTGCGTCAGATGCTCTGGAACAACGTGCGCAAACTCAACCAGAACGGCATGACGATCATCCTGACAACGCATTACCTGGAAGAAGCCGAGGCAATGTGCGACGAAATCGCCATAATCGACCGGGGATCGGTGGTGGTGCAGGACAGCACGGCGAACCTGCTCGGGCGTCTGGATGCCAGGACAATGGTCATCCACCCGGACGGGCCCGTCCCCGGGTTGCCGGCAGCCGCCGGCATTACCGCCAGTCAGCGCAAGGACGGGGCCATCATTCTGACCTATCACAGCCACCAGACAAATGCGGAACAGGTTCTGACGGCGGTTCGCGATGCGGGCATTCGTATCGGCGACGTCAAAACCGAAGAGGCCGATCTCGAAGACGTGTTTCTTTCGCTCACCCGGTCTCACTCGGACAATGCTGCCCGCTGACCGTCTCGGCCTGCCGGGCCAACACGGATACCCTTGTCGGATATGGCTCAGCCAAGCCCGTTGCGCGCGATAAAGATCGCAAGGTCCAGGATCACCTGTCCACGTGCCCGCGCAATGGCGGAGAGCCCGCCTTCGGGATCGAATGGAACGGCAAGATCGAAAAAGCCCGAACGCTCGCGCCGACCGTCCGCGACGCCGACAAAGAATTGACCTGAAGCCCGGAACCGGCCATCGGAATTGGCCACGAGGCTTTCAAAGCGCACATCCAGCCGGGCGTCCGGAAGGGCCTCGAAAGGCCACGGAGCAGAAGCGATACGCGCACCGGTAAGGCGGGCGAGATTGCCGGCAAGTTCGAGGCCGACAGCACGCTCGGGGCTGTCCGCCCAAAGCACACCGCTTTCCGTCAGAAGTCGCCCATCCGCATCCTGAACGGCGATTTCGTCCGCCGCCGCGTAGGCCGGCAGGGATACTTCCCGAATCTCGACCGCGCGAAAGCCGATGCGCACGGTCTCTGTCACGGTGGGCTGCGACACCGCGTATCGGTCCGGCGCCGCGCCACAAGCGGCCAGAACTGCCAAGACGCCAAAAAATGCAGGTTTGAGGAATGTCATCATCTATCGTCCCCGAAGTAGCGCACTGGGATTGCGTTCCAGCATGCGGGCCAGCGACGCCAATGCGTCGGCGGCCCTCGAAATGTCCCGCAATGCGGCCTGCACATCCCTGCTCAGGACTTCGCCCTTGTCAAAACCCGCCACGGTCCGGCTGGCCTGGTCCAAAACGTTGCTGGCCCGCTCGACCAGTGCCGGAAGGTCCTCTGTCGAACGCGCAACCGCGTCTGCCGCCCTGCGCGTGGAGTCAAGCGTTTCATTGATGTTGTTCACCGCGCCGCCCTGCCGCAATTCGCCCAGTGTGGCGTTGATCTCGTTCAGTGCCGCGCCAAGGTTCTCCGGCAATTCGCGCGACGCGTCATTGCCCAGTATGTCATCAGCCGAAGCGACCAGGGCCGTCAACTGGGTTGTCAGGTCTTCCAAAGGCAGCGAATCGGCCTTTCGCGCAACCGCCTCGATCTGTGTCAGCAACTCGGGTAGACCTTCGACAGAAGCGGTCACACCGTCTGCCGCTGCCGCAGCGGCGTCCAGAGCCGTTCCGAGCCGCATCACAAGCTGTACCTCTTCCAACTGCACCATCAGGCTTTCGAAACGATCAAGCGTCGCATTTATCGTGGCCGGAATGTTCTGCGCATCATCGGACCCGGTAATGGTGCGCAGATTGCCCAGGAGGGCACGCACATCCTGAGGCGTGTCGCGCAAATCCGGGTCTGAAACCAGCGCCTTTGCGCTCTCCAGAAAATCGATCGCGCTGCTCAGAAGTTGCTCGATCGGGAGGTTGTTGATCCGGCTGACCACGCCTTCGACGGTCGCGGCAACATCGGAAATCTCGCTCTCCGTTGTCGGAATGATGGGGATAATCCCCGCGCCGGTTTCAACGGTCACCGGCGGCGCGTCATCAACCTGAACCAGTTCGATCTTCAGTCCGCCCGCCAACAGGCCAGCCGACGCAAGCCGCGCGCGCAGGCCTCCCGAAATGCTCTTGGTCAGGAACGCAAGAGCCGCTTCCGGGGAAACCTCGCCCTGCAGGCCAAGACGCGCCGGCTGGAGAGACAGCTGGGCGTTCAGCCGAACACGGCTGTCGCCAAACGCATCCGGATCGACAACGCCGGACACGCTCTGCACCTTGCCGATGCGCAACCCGCTCAATTCGACAGGCGCGTCCACGGCCAACCCGGATATGTTTTCCTCGAAAACCACCCGCATCTCCAGAACCTCGACCTCCGGTTCCCGGAACAGGCTGTTGCGGGCGGTGGTCTCGTCGGCAAAAACCTCGAAAAACGCACCGTCGCCCACCGTTCCGCCACCGGACACGAATGTATCGAACGTCACGCCTCCGGCAACCAGAGTGGCAAGCGATGAAAAGTCGATCTCGGCGCCACCGGGCCCGACCGAGAACGTGAACCCCGACGTATCCCAGAACCGGGTCGTCGTCGCGATCAGCCTGTCATGCGGCTCGTAGATGATCGCCTCGGCAATGGCAAAGTTGCCCTGTTCGGAAATGCGGGCCTGGCCGACGCGCCCCACCTCGATGCCGCGATAGGTGATCGGGCTGTTGTCGGTCAGCGTCCCGCCGGGCGTGGTGCGCAGGACGATTTGCAAGCCCTTTCTGCCAGGACCGAAAAGCGGCGTTTCATTCAGGCCCTTGAACTTTGACCGCGGCGGGCCGACCGTCTCGTCCCACGACCCTTCGATGTAAACTCCGGACAGAACGGTATCGAGACCGCTGACGCCACGTGTCGTCAGCTCGGGTCGCACGACCCAGAATGTCGAGCCCACATCCACGAAACGGGCCACTTCCTTGTCCAGGCGAACCGCCACCAGGACACCGGAAAGATCCGGTGTGAACTTTACGTCTTCAACGACGCCCACCGTCACATCGCGGTATCGCAACTCGGTTTCCCGCTTTGCAATGCCTGCCCCGTTTTCGAATTCGATCTCGATCAGCGGTCCGCGACTGCTGTAGGTTTGCCACGCCACGCCCAATGCGATCACCAGAGCCAGGATTGGAATGAGCCATACGAATGAAGCGCGCCCAACAAAGGATCCGCTCGTGGACTCGATCCGGACCGGAGGCGGCGCGTCACTCATTCTCAACCATCCCCTCACGCTTGGCCCAGACGTCCCAGATCATCCGGCTGTCGAAAGCTTGCGCCGACAACATCGTAAAGATCACGGAAAGGGCAAAAAACAAGCTGGCACCGCCCGGATTGACCGCCGCCAGGGTATTCAACTGGACCAACGAGGACATTATCGCAACCACAAAGATGTCGATCATAGACCACCGCCCGATATATTCCACAACCTCGTAAAGCAACTGGCGATGGTGGTTCGAGATACTCGACGGCCGCGAAACGGAAATCGCCAGAAACGCGATCGCCAGGAATTTGCCAACAGGGATCACAACACTTGCGAACAGAATGACAAGTGCGATGCCGTATGCGCCGTGATGCACGAGTTCGACCGCACCACCCACGATGGTATCTTCCTGAACCCTCAACAATGTGCGGGTTTGCAGCATCGGGAACATGTTCGCCGGAACGTAACAGACCAGACCAACCAGCCAAAGCGCCCAGACGCGTTGCAGGCTCTTTTCGTCTCGCGATCTGAGCGTGCTGCCGCAGCGCCCACAGATCCCGCTGCCCGCCGGCCAGACCTGCGAACAACTCCGACAGGCGACGAGGCCTGACTCGCGCGCGCTCCTTATTTCTGCGTCTTGTCCAGCGAATTCCATACCGACCACCTGCACAGGAAGTTTTCCTGAACGACAACAAGAACAACCAACACGGCGAACATCCAGAACGCCGGGCCAAACACGACATCCGCGAGATCCGTGATCTTGATAAGCGCGACCGCGCAACCAATCGCAAAAATCTCCGGCATCGACCAGGGTCTGAGCGCTTCGAAAAGGCGAAAGGCCCTGTTCGCACCACGCGCCGGTGGTCGATCCAGAACGATCGGAACAAGAACATAGATCGCCAAGAGCACCCGGGTAAGGGGCAAGAACACGATAAAGGCCCCCGTTGTCAGCGCCAGCGCGAACAGCGGCCCTCCGCCAAAGGCAAGCGCCGCGTCAAGGATCGAAACCGAGTTGGCGGCACCGGCTGCGTTGATCGTCAGAAACGGGAACACCGTTGCCGCCACGATCAGTATCGCCACCGCCAGAGAGACCGCGATGATCTGCAATCCCGCCTTGCGGCGTGGCGTGATCAGTGTGGCACCACATCTTCTGCAGGTTGCCCTTTCTCTCGCCTGCGGGCGCCGCAGCGTATGGACCGCATCGCAGCGCGGGCAAACAATCAGGTCGCTGAGGGGAATCGGCGGCGTAGCGGTCATCACACGAAACTATCGCATATTACGTGACCGGGGACATCTGTTTCGCAATCGCCGTCCCCTTTGCACATCGGGCAGGCGGCCTGGAAACGACCGGTCCCGTTCCCGAGCAAACAAGCCATTGTTGGGATTGGTAGCGGAGGAGGGACTTGAACCCCCGACACGCGGATTATGATTCCGCTGCT
>CAYGNE010000012.1:0-358 GCA_964351155.1 uncultured Rhodobacterales bacterium
GACGCTCAGCGACTGGGCGGATCATCTCACCACCCTGTTCCCCGAGGCGCGGATCAAGAAATTCATCGAGATGCGCGGTGCCGATGGTGGGCCGTGGCGCAGGCTGTGCGCCCTGCCGGCCTTCTGGGTCGGACTGATGTATGACCAGCCGTCACTGGATGCGGCCTGGGACCTGGCCAAGGGTTGGGATGCAGAAACCCGCGAGGAATTGCGCGTCGCCGCCAGCCGCGATGCCCTGCAGGCGCGGGTCAACGGGATCAGCATGCACGACCTGGCGCGCGAAGTTGTCGCCATCGCCGAGGCCGGGCTGAAGGCGCGCGCGCGCCCCGGCGCCGGCGGCATGGTCCCGGACGAAACC
>CAYGNE010000012.1:368-2892 GCA_964351155.1 uncultured Rhodobacterales bacterium
GACGCCCGCCTTCGCGAGGTCCGTCGCGGCCATCCCGGCGCGGGCGGGATGGTGCCCGAGGAAACCAATTTTTTGAGTGCGCTCAAGGACAGCATCGACAGCGGCAAGGTACTCGCGGACGAATTGCTGGACCACTATAACGGCGACTGGAACGGCGATCTCAGCCGCATTTACGCCGAATACAGCTATTGATCGCGCAAAGTTCGCCTAGGGCAGGGCGGTCTCGGCCACCCGGCGCGCCTCCTGCGCGGCCTTTTCCCGAACCGGACCATAGCCGCGAATGGCGTCCGGCGCGGTCAGGATGGCCATGCACGCGTCATGCGTTTTGTCCGAATAGGCGGCGGCGACCCTTGGCAGTTCCGTCTCGTACCATGCCAGCAGATCGCGATGCATACGGGCCTCGCCATGGTATCCGAACGGGTTGAACCGCGTGCCCCGCAGCCCCTTCATTCGCGCCAGAATCCGCAGCACCGGGGTCAGCCAGGGACCGTATTCCCGTTTCAGCGGACGACCACGCGCATCGGCCCGACGGCTGAAAAGCGGCGGGGCCAGGTGATAGTTGATCTTGAAATCGCCTTCGAAATGCTTGCTGATCTCCGCTGAAAACCGGGCTTGGGTGTGCAGGCGCGCCACCTCGAATTCATCCTTGTACGCCATCAGCTTGAACAGTGATCTGGCAGCGGCCCGCAGCGCCGCATCCGGCGCCGCGGCCGGCAAGGCTTCGCCAAACGCCGCCAGTGTGGCGCGATATCGCGCGGCATAGGCGGCATTCTGGTACTGGGTCAGAAAACCGGCGCGATGCGCGATCAACTCGTCCGGCGTTTCTTCGGCGGCTTCTGCCCCGCCCAGGTGGGCCGCCAGCCGGTCGGGAGCCGCGGCCAGAACCCGGCCCAGAACGAAAGCGGCGCGGTTGGTCTCGATCTGCACCCCGTTCAGCAGGATGGCCTGTTGCAGTGCCATTTCGCTGACCGGGACCAGCCCCCTTTGCCACGCATAGCCCAGCATCATCACATTGGCATAGACCGCGTCGCCCAACAGGGTTTCCGCCGCCGCATTCGCATCAAACGCCGACAGGTTCCCGGCCCCGATGGTCTGCGCGATCAGCGCCTCGCGGGCATCGACTCTCAGGCTGGCGTCACGGTGCAGCACCAGATCGCCGGTTGGCATTTCCGCGCGGTTCAACACCATGCGGGTACCTGGCCGGTAGTGAACCGACGCCTTGGGCGCGGAACTGACCACCACGTCGCAGCCGATCACCGCATCCGCCGCGCGTGCATCGATCCGCACCTGGTTCAGCGCATCCGGATGTTCAGACAGACGGATATAGCTCAAGACAGTGCCGAATTTCTGTGCGAATCCGGTGAAATCCAGCACGCTGGACCCGCGCCCTTCCAGATGCGCGGCCATGGTGATCAACGCACCGACGGTGACAACACCGGTGCCACCCACCCCGGTGACGAGCAGGTCAAACGGGTCGGCGAGCGACGGCAATTCGGGGGCGGGCAGATCGCCCGACAGCGCGCCGAAATCCAGACTGGCGGCTTGCGGCTTGCGCCGCGTCGCGCCGGTCACGGTCACAAAGCTGGGACAGAACCCGTTCAGGCAGGAAAAGTCCTTGTTGCAGGTGTTCAGGTTGATCCGGCGCTTGCGCCCCAGCGGGGTTTCCACCGGTTACACGCTCAGACAATTGCTTTCGATCGAACAGTCGCCGCAGCCCTCGCAGACCAGGTCGTTGGTCCAGGCGGACTTTGGCGGGGCCTCGACCGTGCTGCGCTTGCGGCGGCGGCGTTTTTCGGTGGCGCAGGTCTGGCCATAGATGATCACGGTCACGCCCGGAATATCGCGCAGCTCGCGCTGGACAATGTCCAACACCGCGCGGTCGTGAAAACTGACCCGTGGCGGGAAATCACCGGGGTTGAACTTGGCGATATTGTCGCTGACCAGCGCGATCCGCTCCACCCCTTCGGCGCGGCAGGTCTGGGCGATCCCGACCACCGAAACCGGCCCGTCCACCGGCCGCCCGCCGGTCATGGCGACCGCGTCGTTGTAAAGGATTTTGTAGGTGATGTTCGTGTTTGCGGCGACCGCCTGCCGGATCGCCAGTGATCCGGAATGATACCATGTGCCCTCGCCGAGGTTTTGAAAGATATGCCTGGCGCCGTTGAACTTGCTGGCCGCGACCCACGGGACACCTTCGCCGCCCATCTGCGCGTAGCCGACGGTGTTGCGGTCCATCCAGCTTGCCATGACGTGGCATCCGATGCCGCTGGCCGCCTTGGATCCTTCGGGCACCTTGGTCGAGGTGTTGTGCGGGCAGCCCGAACAGAAATACGGTGTGCGGGTCGCGCCGGGTACGCGCAGCACGGTGGGCGGTTCCCGCGTCAGCGCGCGCGCCTTGTCAGGCAGCTGTTCTCCGGGAAAGAACCGGTGCAGCCGCTCGGCAACAATCGGGACCAGCAACCGCGGGGACAACTCCCCGGTCCAGGGGATCAGCGGGTTCATCTGGCTGTCGTACTTGCCGACC
>CAYGNE010000012.1:2902-12531 GCA_964351155.1 uncultured Rhodobacterales bacterium
GGGCCAGTGGCCAGACCATGCCGACCTTGTAGATGTCGATGCCCAGCCGGCGGCAGGCGGCCTCGTCCAGGCCCAGCAGGCGCAGCGCTTCCATAAGATCCAGATGCCCCTTGCCGGTGGAGACGAACCCGAATGTTGCATCCGCGATTCCATAGACCGCCCGGTCGATCGGGTTGGCCTCGACAAAGGCCTGAACCGCGTTCAGCTTGTGGCCGATCCGGGTCTCGATTTCCGGGCTTGGCAGGTCCGCGTGGCGAACATGCAACCCGCCCGGCGGGCCGGTGAAATCCGGATAGGTGAATGCACGGTCCGGGCGCAATTCGACCGAGCGCGCGGATTCGACCGTTTCGCTGACCGCCTTGAAGCCGACCCAGGTGCCGGAATACCGCGACAACGCGATGCCGTACGCGCCATATTCCAGGTACTCGGCCACCGAGGCCGGGATCAGCGTCGGCATGAACCATGCCATGAAGGCGACGTCGGACTGGTGCGGCATGGACGAGGACACGCAGCCATGATCATCGCCAGCGACCACCAGGACGCCACCTTTGGGAGCCGATCCATATGCGTTCCCGTGTTTCAGTGCGTCGCCGGATCGGTCCACACCCGGACCTTTGCCGTACCACATTGAAAACACGCCTTCGACCTCGCAATGCGGGTCGAGGCTGGCCTGCTGTGCGCCCAGAACCGCGGTCGCGCCCAGATCCTCGTTGACCGCGGGCATGAAGGTGATGTTGGCCTCCTTCAGCCGGGATTTCGCGCGCCACAGTTCCAGGTCCAGCGCCCCCAGTGGCGACCCGCGGTAGCCCGAAATGAATCCGGCGGTGTTCAGACCCGCCGCCCGGTCGCGCCGCGCCTGGTCCAACATGATCCGCGCCAGCGCCTGGGTCCCGGTCAGGAACACGCGTCCTTGCGTTCCTCCATAGCGGTCATCCAGTTGGTAGGTTGCGAAATCGGGGTTTGGTGCGGTCATCACGGGGACTCCTGATCAGGTGTTTCAGAATAAACCGAAATGAGCGGAAAATCCTGCCAGAATGACCGAAGAACTTGTGTTGTTTGAAAAAATCATCCAGATTATTACGAAAAAGTGAAGGATTGAACCATGAACATGCGGTTGGACGAACGGGACGTCCGTATTCTCAACCTGTTGCAAAAGGACTGCCGCATGTCCAACTCCGATCTCGCGGATGCGGTTGGCATGTCTGCCTCGGCCTTGTGGCGGCGCGTGCGCAGCCTGGAAGAGGCCGGCATCATCGAACGCTATGGCGCGGTGCTGAACCCGGGCCGGATGGGGCTGGAGTTTCACGCCATCGTGCATGTTCAGCTGACCCGCCATGACCGCGACAGGCTGGCCGGGTTCATCCGCGCGGTCGAGAGCCGGGGCGAGGTGCAGGAATGTTACGCCACCACGGGGCAGAGCGACTATCACCTGCGGGTTCTGTGCCGCAATCTGGACGCCTATAACCGGTTTCTCGAGGATTTCCTGTTCCGCCTGCCTGCCGTGGCCAGTGCGCAAACCAATGTCGTTCTGCGCACCGTCAAGCGCGACGTGCCGGTTCTTCCGTGACGCAAAATGCATCCGATGCCCCGGGGGTCATCGGCCGGTGCCGCGCTCCTGCCTGCCGGCGATCAGCCCGCAGGCGATGATGATTGCCGCGCCCGAAATTTCGCGCAAGGTTGTGACCTCGGCAAAGAACAGGCTGCCGACCAGCAGCGCGAACAGGATGCGCGCATATGGAAAAGGCGCAAGGGCGGACACCTCACCAAAGCGATAGGCCTCGACCGTCAAGAGCATTCCGAACGTCGCCAGCGTGCCGGCCAGGATCAGCAGCAGACCGTCAACCATACCCAGGTCCGACCAGCCCAGCACCGCCCCCGGGGCGGTTCCGATGCTGGCCACCAGACCGATCCAGAGCATGATCGTCGCGGTGTGTTCGGTCCGGGCCAGAACCCGGTTCTGAAAGATCAGGATCGCGGCGGTCAGGGCCGATCCAAGCCCGAACCACACGCCGGTCTGCACGCTGAATCCGGTGGCCCCGCTGGCCAGAACGACGCCGAAGAACCCGACCGCCGTTGTAACCGCGCGCCACGCGCCGATGCTCTCGCCCAATACAAACGGTGCCATCACCACAACGAACAAGGATGTCGTGAAGGTCAGGGTCGACGCCAGCGCAAGGTCCAGCGTCTGAAAGCTCGCGTAATACAGCCACCAGCAAACCAGGCTGGTCAGGCCGCGCACGATCAGCATGCCCCGGCGTGGCGATCGGGCCAGCGCCGGGTTCCTGATGGCGATCCAGATCGCGACAATCACCAGTTGCGACAGCGACCGGAAAAACACCACTTGGCCGAAACTCACGTCACCGCTCAGCAAGCGCAGCACTGACACATCGGCCGTGAAAACCGCCGCCGCCGCGATCAGCAGCAAGGCGCCGCGACGGTTGTCGACGCGCGTGCCGGCGGTCACCGGGCGCGGTAGGGCGCGAACGCCGCCGGGTCCTGCCCTGCGATCCGGCGCAGGATTTGCACCCATGCGGCCAGCCCGTCGGTGATCGAGCTCAGGCGGAAGAACTCGTTGGGGGCATGAAAATTCTCATCCGACAGGGCAAAAGAGAACATCACCGTATCCACCCCCAGAACCCGCTTGACGATCTCGGTGAGCGGCAGGGACGCCCCGATCCGCACGCGCAGCGGTTCCTGTCCGGTGGTCGTCGTCAGCGCGGCGGTTGCGGCGGACAACAAAGGATGCTCCGGCGGGACCGCATAGGCCCCCGACGCGCCGCGTTCTCCGGTCACATCCAGCGTCGCGCCCTCGGGCAATTGTGCCCGCAGATGCGCGATGACGGCCGCCTGTGCCCGTGCCGGGTCCTGCCCGGGCACCAGCCGCATGGTCAGCTTGGCAAAGGCTTCGTTCGGAATAACCGTCTTTGAACCCGCCCCGGTATACCCGCCCCACATGCCGTTCACATCCAGACAAGGCCGCAGCCACAGCCGTTCCAGCGTCGAATACCCGGCCTCGCCATGTGGTCGCGCGGCAATCGGCGCAAAGGCCGCCGCCTCGTCATAGGGGATGGCCGCGATCTCGGCGCGTTCCGCATCGGTCGGTTCCTGCACCCCGTCATAGAAACCCGGCGCGGCAATGCGACCGGTTGCGTCGTGAAGGCTTGCAATCAGGCCCGACAGCACATGCAGCGGGTTCGCGATGATCCCGCCATAGCGCCCCGAATGCAGGTCCTGTGCGGCGGTCTGCAGGCGCAGTTCGAACCCGGCATTTCCCCGCGACCCGACGTTCAGCGCCACCAGGTCGGGCCGCCAGCGCGCTCCGTCGGCCGACAGAACCGCGTCCGCCGCCAGCAACGCGCGGTGGTGATCGAGAATACCGGGCAGGGACGGGGACCCGGTCTCCTCTTCGCCTTCCAGCAGCAGTTTCACGTTTATCGGCAGTTGACCCTCGACCGCGACAAAGGCCGCCAGCGTGTCCAGCGCGATCATCATCGGTCCCTTGTCGTCCGATATCCCGCGCCCATACAGGCGGTCGCCGCTCAAGGTGGGTTCGAACGGCGGCGTGGTCCACTTGTCCAGCGGGTCGGGCGGCTGCACGTCGTAATGGGCATAGATCAGGATCGTCGGCTTGCCCGGGGCGTCCAGCCGCTCTGCAAAGAGGCTGGGCTGTCCGCTGCCATCCGCCGGCGTCAGCCGTTGGCGGTTCTCAAAGCCCATCGCATCCAGGCGTGCCTCGATCAGCTTGCGCGCCGCCTCCATTCCGTCGGCCATGGCCGGGTCGGCACCGACAGACGGGCAGGCGACCAGCGCCTTCAGCCTGTCGATCAGCTCTTGCTGATGCGCCAGCGCGTGGTCAAGAACAGGATCTGACATGCTGCTGTCTCCGCTCATGTGATGCCGCCGTCCACGGACAGGATCTGGCCGGTGATCCACCCGGCCTCGGATCCGGTCAGGAACGCGGCCATGGCAGCGATGTCCTCGGGTGTGCCCAGGCGGCGGGTATGGATGCGGTTCAGGATCTGCGCCTGCCCGTCCGGGCCATAGCTGTCCCATTGCTTTCGGCTGGACGGGTTGGACAGGATGAACCCCGGCGCGATCGAATTCACCGTTATGCCGTGCTGCGCCAGTTCAAGGCTCAGCTGCTTTGTCAACCCGACCAGGGCGTGCTTGGCTGCGGTATAGGCATGGATCCCGGTCAGGCTGGGCCGCAGCCCCGCGCCGGAGCTGATGGTGACAATCCGTCCCCAGCCGGCCGTCTTCATCGCCGGAGCCAGGGCCTGGGACAGGTACAACGATGCGTCGACATTGGCCGCGAAAACCTGATGCCACGCGTCCGGTTCAACCTCTTCCAGCGGCGTGCCGACCTGCCCGCACACGCCACCGGCCGCATTGACCAGAATGTCGGGCGCAGCGTGCCGGCCGGCAATCTGCCCTGACAGGTCCCGCACGGCGCCCGGGTCGCCCAGATCGGCCGCGATGGCCGGCAGTCCCAGCCGGTCGGCCGCCTCTGCCAGCGCGTCTCCGGGCAGGTCGCTGACCACGACATTTGCGCCATCCCGGGACAGGCGTGCGGCGATCGCCGCCCCGATGCCACCGACAACGCCGGTCACCAATGCGGTGCGCGTGGTCACGGCTTCACCTTTGTCAGTTCGTGAAAGGTCTGAACCGACATCGGGCGGCGCCCCTCTTCGATGTCGTGGATCAGTTCGACCAGCCGGCGCAGCAGCGGCGTGTCGATACCGTGCGAGGCCGCGATCTCGGCCACGGTGCCGACCTGCGGGTCGACCTCGGTCCTGCGCTTTCGCACCGCCAGGTCGCGGTAGATGCCGGTATGGGTCTTGGCGGTTTTCGAGTTGAACTCGGCCAGGGCGGCAAGGCTCTGCCGGGCCGCCTCATCTGACGCGCCGGGCAGGAAGGCGGCGGGGTCGAACCCGTTGAACGGGCGCGGATCCACCCCTTCGGCCACCGCGGTGCGCATGACTTCGCGCGCCAGCCCGGTCAGCGCCGGCCCCCGCGCCGGATCGGCGAAATTCTCGGTCATGCTGTCCGGCGTCAGCGCGGTCGCGAACAGCATCGCGCCGTAGCCCAGCTTGCCCCAGAGATAGGCCCAGATGTCCTCGGTCAGCACAGCGTCCGGTTCGAACAGCCGCAACAATTCGTGCATCGCGGTCGTGCGGGGGCGGATTGAGCCGTCCAGCTCTCCGACCACCACCGCACCGCGATTTCCGAACAGGATCCGCCCCGGCGCGATCCAGTCTGCCCCGTAATTCACAAACGCGCCCATGGTGCGTTCCGGTCCGGCGCGGGCCGCGATCTCGCGTTCATTCAGCCCGTTCTGTGCGGACAGGACAAATCCATCCGCGCGCAGATGCGGCAACAGGGCATCCAGTGCCGCGCCCGTTGCATGCGCCTTGACCGCCAGAACGATGCGCGTGAATTGCCCGGTCAGTTGATCCGGCGTGACACAGGGAACGACCTGCCGGAATTCTTCTACCGGTCCTTCGATCGCAAGCCCGGTTGTCGAACAGGCGCGCGCGTGTTCGGGCACGATGTCGACCATCCGGACCGGCACGCCGGCCCGCGCCCAATAGGCGCCCAGCACGCCGCCGATCGCCCCGGCGCCCCAGATCAGGACATCGTCAGCCATGACCGAGATCGGGCCACGGCCCCTCCAGCGCTTCGCGGGTTTCGGCCACCCCGACTTCCCAGATCGCCAGCATCTCGTCATCCGGGCGCTGCCACGGGCCGCCAAAGGCCCCGTCGCCCAGGATTTCGCGCGCCTGATCGGGCGGGCAGGCCTTCATCATCACCATGTCGACAACCGGTTTTTCACCCGCGGGGGCCGGGGCGTGGGCCAAACGGGTCCAGGGGAAATTCTCCATCCAGTTTGCATGCGATCCTGTCGGATCGATCGACTGCGCCTTGGCCCATGTTCCGGGCGCATTCCACCAGTTGTGAAACTTGATCGAGGTGTCGCCATACTCGGCCATCAATTCCTGTGCCAGCGCCCCGACCGGGTTGTTGCCGCCATGACCATTGACGATGAGAATGCGCCGGAACCCGGCCCGCCGCAGCGACGCCGTGACATCGCGGACCACCGCCATCAGGGTCTCGATCCGCAGGCAGATCGTACCGGGATAAGCGTTGAAATAGGGCGCCAGCCCATAGGGAATGACCGGAAAGACCGGAATGCCCAGCGGATCGGCGGCGTCGCTGGCGACTTTTTCAGCCAGGATCATGTCCACGCACAGCGACAGCTGCGCATGTTGTTCGGTCGACCCGATCGGCAGAATGCAACGCGGGTCGCGCGCGGCGGCGGCCTCGACATCGCGCCAGTTCATCTGGGCCACGTTCATGTCAGCTCCCCTTCCTTGCGTTTGCCGGCTTCTGGCGGCAGTTCCCCGGACCAGTCCCGCGCCGCGTGCACGACCTTGGACATCAGTTCCGACAGCATCTGCCGTTCCCCGTATGACAACGGGGCGAGCATGCGCTTTTCCTGCGCCTCAAACGCCGGCAGGGTCTCGCGGTACAGCGCCCAACCCTTTGGCGACAGGTGCAATGCCTGCTTTCGCCCGCCCCCGGGTGCCTTGTCGCGCGCCTCGATCAACCCCATCAGTTCGAGCCGGTTGATCGCCCGTGACAGGGTGTTCTTGGGGAACCCGGAGGTGCGCGAGATGTCCCGCGCGCTGCCGCCATCGGCCAGCGCCAGCGAGTACAGAACCACGTATTCCGGCCTGCTCAGGCCATAGGTGTCCCGGACCCAGTCATAGAGCGGCGTATTATACAGCAATGCCAGATAGTTGAGACGAAAGGCAAACGGACAGGGATTGGCCCAGAGCTTGGCCTCCAGCATTCCGGGGGTCGCATCGCCGCGGGCCGCGTCAAAGTTTTCGGTATCTGCGGTCTGCGGACGAGACATGGTGCTCATGGGCCTCCGGTTCGGGTATTTGAGTTCCAAATTGAACTTGACGGATACTTTAGGCCCGCTCATGGTGGTTAGGCAAGTTCCAAATGGGACACCGTTATAAGAATGCGCAACTGGACAAAAGGGTGAAACGCCCGGTCCACCAATGGGAGGGAAATTCATGAAGCACCAGAGAATTCTAGCACCTCTGGCCGTGGCGCTGGGGCTGGCGGCGGCGGGGGCCGCGTCGGCGCAGACACTGACCATGGGGGTACGCGGCGGACCCGAATCGATGGATCCGCATTTCTCGGCGCTTGGCCCGCATGCCGAAGCCGCCAAGCATATTTTCGACACGCTGGTCTGGTCCGGGGACGATCTGCAGATCGAACCGGGACTGGCGACAAGCTGGGAACCGATCGACGATGACACCTGGGAATTCAAGCTGCGCGAAGGCGTGACCTTTCACGACGGTTCCGCCTTTGATGCCGAGGACGTGAAATTCTCGATCGAACGGATTCCGGTTGTCACGGGTCCGACAACCACCGCGATCTATGTGCGCCGCGTCAAAGAGGTCGAGATCATCGACCCCCTTACGCTGCATATCCACACCGATGGGCAGGCGGCGACATTGCCCAACGACTTTATTCGTCTGTTCATCGTCTCGTCCGATGCCGCCGCCGATTACTCGACGCCGGAAACCGCAGCCGAGGGCTTCAACTCCGGCAAGGCCACCGTCGGTACGGGGCCCTATAAATACGTCAGTTGGGAGCCAAAGGGCGATCTGGTCCTTGCCCGCAACGACGATTACTGGCGCGGCATGGGGGCATGGGAAACCGTGATCCGCAAGGAAATCCCGAATGACAGTTCGCGCCTCGCCGCGCTCAAGGCCGGTCAGGTGGATGTCATCAACTATGTCTCCTCGGTCGATTACCTCGCGCTGGAGCAGGACGCCAATGTCGATGCGATCAAGGGCGACAGCGTCTACATCATGAACCTGCAGCTCGATCAGCGTGAAAAGACACCGCTTGTACGGGCCAAGGACGGGTCGGAACTGGCCGAGAACCCGTTCCGCGATCTGCGCGTGCGCCAGGCCATCGACCACGCGATCGACCGGGAAACCATGGTCGATATCGTTCTCGAAGGTCTTGGCAAGCCCGCCAACCAGATGATGCCGCCGGGCTTTTTCGGATCGAACGCCGATATTCCGATGCCCGAGTACAACCCCGGCAAGGCCAAGGAACTGCTGGCCGATGCGGGCTATCCGGACGGGTTCGAGGTTGATCTTTACTGTACCGCCGACCGCTTGCCGGGCGATGGCGCGATCTGCCAGGGCCTGGGCCAGATGTTCACCCAGGTCGGGATCAAGACCAACGTCAACGCGATCTCCAAGACGGTCTACTTTCCTGCCCAGGCGCGGCTTGAATACTCGATGTTCATGAACGGCTGGGGTACGCTGACCGGCGAAGCATCCTATACGCTGGGCGGTCTGGCGCATTCCAACAACCCGGATGTGAAACTCGGCGCATTCAACCGCATCGAATACAAGAACGACGATGTGGACATGCTGCTGCAGACCGGGGCCACGATGCTGGATGCCGACAAGCGCCGCAAGACCTATGAAGAGGCGATGGCCAAGGTAATGGCCGACAAGGCCTATATCTCGATCGTTCAGCTTCAGACTGTCTGGGGCGCCAAGGCCGGGGCGCTGTCCTTCAATCCGCGTTTTGACGAGGATACGCTTGCGTTCTTCATCAAGCCCGCGTCCTGATAGACTCTGAGACAGAAGGCCGGGCGCCGCATGTGTCGCCCGGCCTTTCTTGTGGTCGATAGGGGGCTTGATGCTCGGCTTCATCATCCAGCGTTTCTTGCAGGCTGTGATCGTAATGGCGGTGATGTCGGTCATCGTCTTTTGCGGCGTCTATGCCATTGGCAACCCGATCGACATCGTCATTCCGCCGGACGCAACGCAGGACATCCGCGACGAGGCCATCCGCCGCCTCGGCCTGGACCTGCCGTTGTGGCGGCAATACTTCATTTTCATTTCCAACCTGCTGCAGGGCGATCTGGGACGGTCGTTTGTCTACAACATCCCTGTTCTCGACCTGATCGGCGGGCGCTTGCCCGCCACCCTGGAACTGGTGCTGATCTCGGTTGTCACGGCCACCGTTCTGGGTGTCAGCCTGGGCATCTATGCCGGCTACCGTCCCGAAGGCTGGCTGGCCAGGGCGATCATGGCGGTGTCCGTGCTCGGCTTTTCGGTGCCGTCCTTCTGGGTCGGGCTGATCCTGATTCTGACCTTTGCCGTCAATCTTGGCTGGCTGCCCGCCGGCGGGCGCGGTGAAACGGTCGAGATCTGGGGCGTCGCATGGAGCTTTCCAACGTTGGACGGGTTGTCCCATATCATCCTGCCCGCCATCAACCTCGCCCTGTTCAAGCTGGCAATGATGATCCGGCTGGCCCGTGCGGGTACACGTGAAATCATGCTGACCGACACCATCAAGTTCGCCCGTGCGGCCGGGCTTTCAGAGGCGACGATCCTGCGTCGCCACCTGCTGAAACTGATCTCGATCCCAATCATCACTGTGTTCGGGCTCGAGCTCGGCTCGACCCTTGCCTTTGCCGTTGTCACCGAAACGATCTTTTCCTGGCCCGGCGTCGGCAAGCTGATCATCGACAGTATCGGCGTGCTGGACCGCCCGGTCATGGTTGCCTACCTGATCCTCGT
>CAYGNE010000012.1:12541-44997 GCA_964351155.1 uncultured Rhodobacterales bacterium
CCATCAACTTCGTGGTCGATCTGGTCTTTGCCCTGATCGATCCGCGCATCCGCCACGGGGCCAAGGCATGAGCGCGCCAACCACCCCTCTGGGCCGGTTCTGGGCCGAATACCGCGAGAACCGGGTTGCGGTCGTGGCGCTGGTGGTTGTCGTTCTGATGGCCCTCCTGGCGCTGTTTGCCGCGCTGGTTTCGCCGCAGAACCCCTATGATCTGGCGAACCTGTCGCTGATGGATGCACGCCGCGCGCCAGGCTTTGTCGGGTCGGGCGGCTACACCCACCTGCTGGGGACCGACCCGCAGGGCCGTGACCTTCTGTCGGCGATCTTTTACGGGTTGCGGATTTCCATCCAGATCGGCCTGGCCGCCGGGTTCGTGTCGCTGACCATCGGGACGACGCTGGGTATTCTCGCGGCCTATCTCGGCGGGCGGGTTGAAGCCCTGATCATGCGGCTGGTCGACCTGCAATTGTCCTTTCCCGCGATCCTGCTGGCGCTGGTGATCGTCGCGTTGCTGGGGCAGGGCAAGGCGCAGTTGATCGGCGCGCTGGTCGCGGCGCAATACGCCTATTTCGCCCGCACCGCCTATGGGGCCGCGAAATCCGAGAGCGGCAAGGATTACATCGAGGCCGCCCTCGCCACCCCGCTCAGCGCGCGGCTCGTGGTGTGGCGGCACCTGCTGCCCAATTGCATGCCGCCGCTGATCGTCGTGGCCACGGTGCAGATCGCAAACTCGATCTCGCTCGAGGCGACGCTCAGTTTTCTGGGCCTCGGCCTGCCGGTCACCGAACCCTCTCTGGGCATGCTTATTTCCAACGGGTTTCCCTACATGATGAGCGGGCGGTACTGGATCTCGGTTTACCCCGGGGTCGCGCTGATCATCCTGATCGTGGCAATCAATATCGTCGGTGACCAGGTGCGCGACCAGTTCAACCCGAGGCTTCGCAAATGACCGCGCCGGTGCTCAGCGTGGACAATCTCGCCACGCATTTCTTTACCCGCGCGGGCGTGGTCAGGGCGGTGGATGGCGTTTCTTTTGATCTCGCAGCGGGCGAAATCATGGGGCTGGTCGGGGAAAGCGGCTCGGGCAAGACCGTCACCGGGTTCTCGCTGCTGGGGCTGGTGGATGCGCCCGGGCGCATCGTGAACGGATCGATCCGGCTCAATGGCACCGAACTGACCGATTTGTCGCCGGCCGAACTCCGGGCGCGGCGGGGCCGGGACATTTCGATGATCTTTCAGGATCCCATCGCGACGCTCAACCCGATGCTCACCATCGGCCAGCAGATGCGGCTGGCACTCGAGGCCCATGAAAACGTCAGCGCCCGGGCCGCACGGACCCGGTCCGCCGAATTGCTGACACAGGTCGGCATCCCCTCGGCTGCCGCCCGGCTGCGCGCCTATCCGCACGAGTTTTCGGGGGGGATGCGCCAGAGGGTGGCGATTGCCATTGCCCTGCTGCATCGCCCCTCGGTCATCGTCGCGGACGAGCCGACAACTGCGCTGGACGTGTCCATTCAGGCGCAGATTCTCTATCAGATGCGCGACCTCGCGCGGGAAACCGGCACCGCGCTGATCTGGATCAGCCATGATCTCGCGGTTGTTTCCAGCCTCGCCAGCAAACTTGCGGTGATGTATGCGGGCCGGATCGTCGAACAGGGACCAACCGCCACCCTCTTGCGCGATCCGCGCCATCCCTACACCGCCGGGCTGATCGCCTCGCTTCCGGCCACCGCGGTGCCCGGTCAGCCGCTGATCCAGATACCCGGCACCACGCCCTCGCTTTTGTCCCTGCCGCCGGGTTGCCCATTTGCGCCGCGTTGCGTCCGGGCAACCGCGCAATGCGAAAACGATCCGCAACTGGAACACCATGGCGATCGGGGCTGGCGGTGCTTTCACCCCGTGGGTGCAACGTCATGACCGGCTTTCTGACCGTCCGCGATGCCAGCCGCGTCTTTGGTCCGAACCTGACCACCGGCGAAAAGATCGCCGCCCGCCTGGGCGCGGCCGTTGAAACCCGCTCGGTTCTGGCGGTCTCGAATGTGTCCCTGTCGATCAACAAGGGTGAAACGCTGGGGCTGGTCGGCGAGTCCGGTTGCGGGAAATCCACCCTGGGCCGCCTGATCGCCGGAATACTTGAACCGTCCGGCGGCACGGTGCAGATCGACGGGCAGCCGGTGATGAACAGGGGGCGCAAGGTCACGACCCGGGTGCAAACCGTGTTCCAGGACCCGTTTGCCAGTCTCGATCCGCGCATGAAGGTCGGCGACACGGTGGCCGAGGGACCCATCGCGCACAAACTGACCGGCAAGGCAGAGGCCAGGGCCTATGTCGCCGGCTGGTTCGAACGGGTCGGGCTGGACCCGGTCTGGGTCGACCGCTATCCGCATCAGTTTTCCGGCGGCCAGCGCCAGCGCATCGCGATTGCGCGCGCGCTGGCGATGCAGCCCGACGTCCTGATCTGTGACGAACCGGTCGCCTCGCTGGACGTGTCGATCCAGGCGCAGATCATCAACCTGTTCCTGCAACTGCAGCGTGAACTGGGCCTGACCTGCGTCTTCATCAGCCACGACCTGTCAGTCATCCAGCATGTCAGCGACCGGGTTGCGGTGATGTATCTGGGCCGGATCGTCGAACTTGGCCCCGTGGCCGAGGTGTTCCGGACCCCGGCCCATCCCTATACCGCCGCACTTTTCGGCAGTGTTCCCAAACTGGTTCTGGACGCTGATGAACTGGTGCGGTTCGTACCGATCGAAGGCGAGGTTCCTTCGCCCCTGTCTCCGCCCCCCGGCTGTCATTATCACCCGCGTTGCCCGCTGGCGACGGCAGCGTGCCGGACCGCCAAACCGCCTATGCGCGCGGTATCCTCGGGGCGCGAAGCCGCCTGCCACCATTTCGAGGACCAGCTGGCCGCGTCGCACACCGACACCCGCTGACATTTCCCGTTCCGGCTTCCCGCTGGATAGGGGCGGTACCTGTCTCCGGATATCAGGAATATTTTTATTGTATACAAATTGTGAACATGCCAGAACTGCAACCTGAACCACATGAGCGAGTCGCATGAAAGACGCTGCCAAATCCCGCAAATCCGAACTGTATGCCCATCTCAGGTCTTCGATCCTGACGCTGCAGCTGCGCCCCGGTTCCGATCTGGACGAGGCAGAGTTGAGCGAGTCCTTTGGCCTGTCGCGGACTCCGCTGCGCGAGGTGTTCCGCGAACTGGCGGGCGAGGGATATGTCGAACTGCGCCAGAATCGCGGTGCGCGGGTCAGCGAGATGTCCCATACCAGCCTGCGCGATTTCTTTCTGGCGGCCCCGATGATCTACGGCGCCATCCTGCGGCTGGCCGCTGCCAACGCGACGCGTGACCAGATCGCGAACCTGAAGGCGGCGCAGGGCGCGTTCAAATCGGCCCTGCGGTCCGGATCGACCGCGGACAGGGCGCTGGCCAACAACCGGTTTCACGAAGTTACCGGTGACATGGCGGGCAACGTCTATCTGCTGCCGTCCTTCGGCCGCCTGCTGATCGACCACGCCCGGATCAGCATGACTTTCTACCGGCCCGACAACTCCGAACTGGCCGGCAACCAGCGCGTCGCCAGCGACCAGCATGACGCCATTATCGCGGCCATCGAAGCCGCGGACGCGGACGCGGCCGGGCGCCTGGCCGAGGCCCATTGGAACCTGTCGCGCGGCCAGATCGAGTCTTTCGTGATGCCCGCGCCGCTTGACATGCCGCTTGGCAGCTATCCGGGCCGCGCCCCGGCGAAGGGATGACATGACACCGATTTTCAGTTTTGACGGCATCTATACCCCGGTGGTGACGCCTTATCACGACGATGGCAGTCTCAATCGCGACGCGCTCGCCGACGTTATCGATTACCTGATCGAACAGGGCGTGCACGGGCTGATTTCCGGCGGGTCCACCGGCGAAAACTATGCCCAGACCGTTGCCGAACGGCTGGAGATCGCGCGTTTTACCCAGGAGCGGATCAAGGGGCGTCTGCCATTTGTTGTCGGCACCGGCGCAATGCTGACGCAGGACTCCGTGGCACTGGCCAGCGGTGCGCGCGAGATGGCGGCGGATGCGATCCTGCTGGCCAGCCCGCCCTATGCGGTG
Source organism: uncultured Rhodobacterales bacterium (assembly GCA_964351155.1). Taxonomy (GTDB): domain Bacteria; phylum Pseudomonadota; class Alphaproteobacteria; order Rhodobacterales; family Rhodobacteraceae; genus CAYGNE01. Next base: position 16,659 of record CAYGNE010000012.1, read on the forward strand.
CCGACCGACCGGGAAAACGCGCTGAACGCGCTGGCCATCGACAAGGCGGCGGGCCTGCCGGTGATGCTCTACAACTATCCCGGCCGCACCGGTACCATGATGGGCGAAGCGTTTCTCGACCGGGTCGGGCGCAGCCGGAATTTCTGTGGCATCAAGGAAAGTTCGGGCGACATCAACCGGGTGCATCTTCTGGCCCGGGACTATCCGCATATCCGGCTCGGCTGTGGCATGGACGATCAGGCGCTGGAGTTTTTCGCCTGGGGCGCGCCGTTCTGGGTCTGTGGCGGCTCGAATTTCCTGCCGGCGGAACATATCGCGCTTTATCAGGCCTGCGTGATCGAAGGTGATTTCACCAAGGGGCGTCGCATCATGTCGGCAATGATGCCGCTGATGCGGGTGCTGGAGCAGGGCGGCAAGTTCATCCAGACCATCAAGCATGGCGTGACGATGAACGGCATTGACGCGGGCGCGATGCGCGCGCCGCTCAAGGGATTGAACAAGGACGACAAACGCGCGCTGGAACAGGTGGTGCGGGTGCTGAAACGAACGATCGCAGATATCGCGGCAGAGGGTTGAGAGATGGATTTGCTGACCAGACAGGAATATGCCGCCATTGCATCCGGGCTGGATTTTCCCGGCGGGGCGTTCATCGACGGAACATTTCGCCCGGCGATCTCCGGGGCGACATTCGACACCGTCAATCCGGCCACCGGCGAAACGCTTGCCCAGGTTGCCGCCTGCGGTGCGGCGGATGTCGATTTCGCCGTTCAAAAGGCGCGTGAGGCATTTGACGATGGCCGCTGGAGCCGACTGCACCCGGCGTCGCGCAAGGACGTGCTGATCCGGCTGTGCAAGCTGATCACCCGCAACGCGCGCGAACTGGCGGTGATGGAAAGCCTGGATTCAGGCAAGACCATCTATGATTGCGAAACCGTGGACCTGCCCGAGACGATCAACTGCATCAAGTGGCACGCCGAGGCGATCGACAAGATCTATGATCAGGTCAGCCCGGCCAGCGACGATCACATCGCCATGGTGGTGCGGGAACCGATCGGGGTGGTGGGGCTGGTGCTGCCATGGAATTTCCCGCTCCTGATGCTGGCATGGAAAATCGGCCCGGCGCTGGCGGCGGGCTGCTCGGTGGTGGTCAAGCCGGCCGAGGAAACCTCGCTTACTGCGTTGCGCCTTGCCGAACTGGCCATGGAGGCGGGTCTGCCGCGCGGGGTTCTGAACGTGCTGCCCGGGGGTGGCGCCGAGGTCGGCGAGCCGATCGGGCGGCATATGGATATCGACATGGTGTCCTTCCCCGGCTCGACCGTCACCGGCAAGAAATTCCTGGCCTACGCGGCGGAAAGCAACGCCAAGGAGGTGGTGCTTGAAATGGGTGGCAAGAACCCCGCCATCGTGATGGATGACGCCGAAAACCTCGACCGCGTCGCCCAACACATCGTCAACGGGGCGTTCTGGAACATGGGCGAAAACTGTTCCGCCTCCTCGCGCCTGATCGTGCACAAGGCGGTCAAACCCGACCTGTTGACCCGCATCGCGCACCACGCCGGACAATGGAACGTCGGCGATCCGCTTGACCCGGAAATCCGCCTGGGCGCATTGGTCAGCCGGGCGCATTTCGACAAGGTTTGCGGCTACCTCGACAAGGCCGGGACCATCGTCATGGGTGGCAAGGCGGAAAACGGGTTTGTCGAGGCCACGGTGGTCGAGGTGCCCGGCAACGACGACCCGCTGGCCCGCGAAGAGATCTTCGGCCCGGTTCTGTCGGTGATCGAGGTGTCCGGTTTTGACGAGGCGATCCGCATCGCGAACGATACCGATTACGGGCTTTGCGCCGCGCTTTTCACCGCCAATGCCAAACGTGCCATTCGCGGCGCCCGCAGCCTGCGGGCCGGCACCGTGACCGTCAACAGCTTTGGCGAGGGCGACATCACCACGCCCTTTGGCGGCTACAGGCAATCCGGCTTCGGCGGGCGCGACAACGGGTTGCACGCACATGACCAGTACACGCAACTGAAAACCATCTGGATTGATCTGGCCGATGACGCGGACGAGGAAGTCCGCTGATGAATGTCGGGTTTGTCGGCACCGGGTTCATCGCCGCCGCCATGGCGCGCGGCATTGCCGCGGATGGCCACCGGATAAGGGTCTCCGAACGAAGCGCGAAGATGGCCGAACAATTGGCCGGCGAAATCGACAACCTGGCGATAGTTCCCAATGCCGAGGTCGTCGCCGGGTCCGACGTGGTCGTGCTGTGCCTGCTGGCCGATGTCGCGCGCGAGGTTCTTCCCGCGCTGCCGTTCCGGGCGGACCAGAGTGTCGTTTCCGTGATGGCCGACGCGCCGCTGGACACGCTGCGAAACTGGTGTGCGCCCGCCACCGATATATCCATAACCATCCCGCTGCCCGCAATCGCCCGGGGCGGCACCCATCTGCCGGTCTATCCCGATGCGGCCGCCGTCGCGCAACTGTTCGGTGCCCGCAACCGGGTCGCCACGGTGCGGGATGAAACCGCGCTCAACGCGCATTTCGCCGCCACCGCGCTCTGTTCCTCGACGCTTGCCCAGATGCGCACCGCGCGCAACTGGCTGGCCGGGATCACCGGCGATGCGGACGCCGCAGAATCCTTTGTCGTGTCGGTCCTGCAGGGCTGCATGCGGGACGCGGGGGACGGCATCGACAATGCGCTCGCGGCACTGGCGACCGAGGGCGGGCTGAATGCCACGTTGCGGGCCCACATGGCCGCCTCCGAGGACATGCTGCGTGACGGCCTGGATGGTTTCCGCCCGCGCCTGAACCTGCCCCCGGCCAAATGACCGCCTTCACCGCCCGACGGCTTCCGGTCCATCGTGGCGTGGCTGGCTGGGACGCGATCCTGCCGCCGCAGGACCAACCCGCGGCGCTGGAACAGGATGAGGACGCGGATTTCGTCATCGTCGGCGCGGGCTTCGCAGGGATGGCGGCGGCCCGCCGCCTGACGCAGCTGGCGCCAGGGGCGCGGATCGTCCTGCTCGAAGCCGGGCGCGTGGCCGAGGGCGCAGCGGGGCGGAACTCGGGCTTCATGATCGACCTTCCCCATGACCTTGCCAGCGAGAATTACGCAGGCGCGGGTGACGGGCGCAGGATGACCGCGCTGAACCGGCAGGCGCAGGCATTCGCCGCCGATGCGGTGCAGGAATACGGAATTGATCCGAATTTCTTTGACCCCGCAGGCAAGGTGAACGGCGCGGCCAGCGCCATGGCCGATGCCCACAACCAGAGCTATGCGCGCCATCTGGCCAGCCTTGGCGAGAGCTCCGAACTGCTCGATGCGCAGCAGATGTTCGACCTGACCGGCAGCCGGCACTACTGCTCGGGTCTCTACACGCCCGGCACGATCATGCTGCAACCGGCCGGGTTCGTGCGCGGCATGGCGAACGGGCTGAAACGTGCGGGCGTGCGGATATTCGAACAAAGCCCGGTCACAGGTTTTGCCCGCGAAGGTGCCGGCTGGGCGGTCGCAACGGCGCGGGCACGGGTACGGGCCGACAAGGTGATCCTGACCGTCAACGGTCACCTTGAAAGCTTTGGGGTCGAACGCGGGCGGCTGATGCAGCTGTTCCTGTTTGCGACCATGACCCCGGAGCTGGACGGCGAAACGCTGTCCCGTCTGGGGGGGCAGGGCCGCTGGGGCATCACCCCATCCGATCCGATGGGCACCACCATGCGCCGCATCGATGCCGGGCAGGGCGGCAACCGCATCGTGACCCGCACCTGCGCAGTCCTGCGTCCGGGCATGCAAACGCAGGCGAGCGATCTTGCCCGTGCCGCCGGCGTCATGCAGCGCAAGTTCGACGCGCGGTTTCCACAGCTCGCCGGGATGCGGATGCAATATCGCTGGGCCGGACATCTCTGCCTCAGCCTCAATGGCGTGGCCGTCCTGCGCGAGATCGAACAGGGCGTGTTCTCGGGTTGCGTGCAGAACGGGCTCGGCACCGCGCGCGGAACGCTCACCGGCATTGGTGCCGCCGAACTGGCCTGCGGCGAGAGCAGCGACATCACCCGCCACTTCGCGGCCGAACCGCGCCCCAAACGCCTGCCGCCCTGGCCGTTGGGTCCAATCGGCATCAACACCGTGCTGCGCTGGAAGGAATGGAAGGCGCGCAAGGAATAGCCCGCCCGCTAATCCGTCGGATGACCCTTGTAGCTGTACTGATCCGTCGACACATCCCCGTGCCAGATGTAAACCGACAGGAATGCCTTTTGATCGGTGCGGTTGGCATGGGGCAACATCGACGGATGATAGGATCGCTCACCCGGTCCGAGCAGCAGGTACGGGTCGCTCCCGCGTTTCCAATGGGCCTGCCCGGCCAGCATGACGAACACCTCTTCGGCGGGGTGGGTGCGGATGCCGTATTCGAACCCGGGAAGCATGCCGTAAAGCCCAAGCCGGACGGATTCGGAGGCCACAAGCCCATCCGGCCCGATCAGTTCCACATGCACCTTGGGCAAGCTGTGTTCGACATAGCGCGCGTCCCCCGAGGTCTGCGGCGGCGCCCATGCAAACGGGGTTTCGGCGATCAGCCGGCAGACCGGATGTGCATCGGGCGCAAACATCACATCCAGAAACGGCTGCGCCAGGTCAACCGGCGTAACCGGGAGGCCAGCGGGCGGTCGTGACGACAACAGCGCGTCCCGCGCCACGCGTTCAATCGCCTGGGGCCCGTCAAACACCCCGGCCAGCGCGGAAAACAGTGAATTCAGGGACATGGCGTCACCGGCAGCAGGTCATTGCATCGCACCCGACACTATTGCCCCGGGCGACCTTGTCCGCGCCGTTCACGACCTGCCGGTCGGTCATCCGCGACACGGCGCACGTTTTTCCACTGCCCGGCGACCGCGGAGGCCTGTATCGTCTCTACCAGCGTCTGGATCCGCAGCCCGTCATGGAACCCGAATGCCTCGGGCGCGTCCCCTGCAATGGCGCCGGCAAAACCGGCCACCTCGATGGCTTTCAGATCGTTGAACCCGATCTGGTGCCCGGGAGCGACGCAGAAATGGCCATATGGCGGGTGCTCCGGCCCCGCCTCGATCCGGCGAAAGCCCGACCGGCCCGGGCTGGTCCCGGTTTCAAAGAACTGCAACTCGTTCAGCCGTTCCTGGCTGAAGATCAGTCCGCCCCTTGATCCGTAAACCTCGAAATCATGCTGCATCTTGCGGCCCGAAGCGATCCAGTTCGCCTCGATCGATCCGGTTGCACCCGAGCGAAACCGCAGGAAGGCGCGCCCGACATCGTCAACCGTAACCGTCCTGCGCCCGGTCCCCGACGGACGCTCGCCGATCACCGTCACGCAATCCCCGAACACCTCGGCAATCGGACCCAGCAGAAATTCTGCCGTGGCCAGCGCATGGCTGCCCAGATCGGCCAACGCGCCGCCGCCTGCCGGGTCATGGCGAAAGGTAAACGGTCCATCCGCATCGGCCATGTAATCCTCGGCATGAATGCCGCGGTAACTGCGGATTTCACCCAACTCGCCGGCGGCGATCATGTCCCGCGCCAGGGCCAGCATCGGGTTGCAGAGGTAATTGAACCCGACCTGCGTTTTGACCCCGGCCTTTGCCGCCGCCTCGGCCATTTCCAATGCATCGACCGCCGTCGGGGCCAGCGGTTTTTCGCAATAGACGTGTTTGCCCGCCGCGATCGCCGCCAGCGCCATGTCCTTGTGCAGCGCATTGGGGGCGGTGATGGACACGACATCGATGGCCGGATCATTGACCATCGCGCGCCAATCATCGCCTGCACGTGCAAATCCATAGCGCGCGGCCGCCTGTTCGGCCGCCTCCCGCGTCACGTCCGCAACCGTGTTGAGCGAGAACCCAACCGGCAGCGTGAACGCCTTTTGCGCGATGGTATAGCCAAAGACATGGGCCTGTCCCATGAACCCGGTGCCGATCAGGCCAACTTCAAGTACGGGTTTCATCGGCGACAGCATCCGGTGTGTTGACGATCAGCGCAGGGTTCACCTGTCCGTTGAAGAAGTCGACGATATTCTGTGCCGACTCCACGGCCATCCGCTCGGCGGAGCCGCTGGTCAGCCCGGCGATATGCGGAGTCAGGATCACGTTGTCGAACCGGGTCAGCGGGTGCTTTTCAGGCAGCGGTTCGGTCTCGAACACGTCCAGCCCGACCGCGCCCAGCTTGCCGCTGTCCAGCCCGTCGATCATCGCGGTCTCGTCAAACACCCCGCCGCGTGCGGTGTTCACGAGGATCGCGCCATCCTTCATCATCGCCAATTCCCGCGCCCCGATCAGCGGTTCATCGACCTTGGGCACGCTGGCCGACACGATATCCGCCCAGGCCAGGCTCGCGTCCAGATCCTCGGCCGGCGGCACCGGGCCTTCGGGCCAGCCATGCGCCTGCAGATAGGGGTCATAGGCGCGGATATTCAGGCCGAATACCGCCGCCATCTCCGCGACCCGCCGGCCGATCCGGCCATAGCCGACAAGCAGCAGGTTGCGACCGGACAGATCGTTGGATTCCAGCCGGTTGCGCCATTCCCACGGGCCGTTCCGAACCGATGAATCCGCTCTCAGCAACTGTTTGGCGGCGGCCAGCATCAGCATCATGGCGTGTTCTGCCACGGCGCTTGAATTCACATCCCCGCACACCGCCAGCGCGATCCCGTGCGCGTTCAGCGCGTTCACATCCACCGCGTCATACCCGACGCCGTGACGGGACACGATCCTAAGCCGTTTCGCCCCCGCTACCATCCGGGCATCCAGTCGCTGCGTGCGCAGCAACAACGCGTCCGCCTCCGGCAGGAACGGGGTATAGCTTTCCTCGGAAATCTCCTCGATGAACTGCGCCGTGATCCCGGGCGCCGAAGTCAGCACCTCGCGTCCCATCGGGTGCAGTTTTCCCGCGACAAGAACATGCGGCATCAGTATCCCCCCTGTTGCGGAGCGGTGGCGGTCGCGGTGCCGGTCTTCTCGCGGAACGCCGCGACGCTGGCGGCTGCCGCGCCTGCCAGCAGGCGGCTGTCACCGGAAACCGTGGTCAACGCATAGCCCCATCCGATGGCACGCAGCGCGTAGTCCGGCGTCCCGCAATGCAGGCAGGCGCGGATGTCGTTCTTTTGACAGACCGCCGCGATCCGGCGCAGCAAGTCGATCATCTCGGGTTCCTCGCGATCGAACCCCGGCGGCAACCGCCCTTCCTGCGTGCCCAGCGTCAGGTCGGCGGGACCGACATAGATGCCATCCAGTCCCGGTGTCGCGGCGATGTCTTCGAGGTTGGCCACACCATCCGCGGTCTCGATCATCGCGAGCGCCAGAACCTCGTCATTGGCGGCAACGCCGTATCCCGGCATCGCGATTGCCGCGCGGGTGGGCCCGAAACTGCGCTGGCCGCGCGGCGGATAGCGCATGTAAGACACGAATTCCTCGGCCTCGGCCCGGGTGTTGACCATCGGGCAGATGATCCCCATCGCCCCGGCATCCAGCGCCTTCATGATATGGGCGGGGTCCAGCCAGGGCACCCGCGCCATCAGGGTCGCGCCGCTGGCCCGCATGGCCTGGAACATCGGCAGAACCGAGGAATAGTCCAGCGCACCATGCTGAATGTCGACCGTTATCGAGTCATACCCCTGCGCCGCCATGATTTCGGCGGTAAAAGCGTTGCCGATGGAACACCAGCCATTCAGCGCGGGATGCCCCCCGGCCCAGATCGCCCGAAGCTTGTTTTTCTGCATCTCTTCCCCCTTGGAAAACGATCCTTGCCCGCGGCGGCAACCCGGCGGCCCGGCTTTGTCAGCCGATCTCGTCCACCTTGACGAACCGTCCTTCAACGGCGGATTTCATCGCCGCTTCGGCCAGCACCAGGGCCCGGCGGCCATCCTCGAAACTGGCCTGTACCGGGCTGCCATTCTGCACCGAGTCGACAAAGGCATCGACCTCCGCGTCAAACGCCTCGCGATAGCGTTCGATGAAGAACTCCAGGTAAGGTTCTGCGTTTTCAACCGATCCTGCGCCGAATTTGCGCACCTCGTTGGGCTTGCGGTTGAGGCTCTGAACCATGCCCTTGGTCCCCAGCAGTTCGACCCGCTGATCATATCCGAATGTCGAGGTGCGCGAGGTGTTGATGTGGCATTGCCGGCCGCTGGCGGTGCGCATGATCACCATCGACGTGTCGTAATCGTCCAGTTCGTCCATCAGCGCCGGGTCGATCAGCCGCCCGCCGATGGCGAACACCTCGACCGGCTCCTCGTCCAGCATGAACCGGGCAAGGTCGAAGTCGTGAATGACCATGTCGCGGAACAGCCCGCCGGCTTCTTCGTAATAGGAGCGCGGCGGCATGCCGGGGTCGCGCGACGTGATGATCACTTGGTGCAATGCACCGATCTCGCCCGCGTCCACCGCGCGCCTTGCGGCCCGGTGCCCGGGATCAAAGCGCCGGTTGAACCCGATCTGGATCGGTACGCCCTTGCCGGTCACCTTTTTTGCGCAGGCATTCACCCGGGCCAGCGAAAGGTCGATCGGCTTTTCGCACAGCACCGGTTTACCGGCGGCAACGGCGGCCTCGATATAGTCCGCGTGGGTCGGCGTCGCGGTCGCGATCAGCACCGCGTCAACTTCGGACGCGGCAAAAATCGCCCCGGGATCGGCGGCTGCGGTCACGCCATGCGTCGCCGCGACCTCGGCCGCCGATGGGGCATGAATGTCATAGACCATCGCCAGCGATGCGCGCGGATGCGCGGCGATATTGGCGGCGTGCATACGTCCGATACGGCCACAGCCAAGCACTGCGATTCTCAGCATGAATATCCTCCCGGGTGTTTTGGCAATATTCATTGCAAAACTATTGATTTGTCAATCCGCGTTTCGTAAGAATCCCGAAACGACGATCAGGGAGGATTCGCCGATGACCGGTTCCACGGTTCGGCTGACGGTGGCACAGGCTATCGTCCGCTATCTCGTCAACCAGCACACGATGATCGATGGCGAGAAGGTCCCGCTGTTTGCGGGTGTTTTCGCGATCTTTGGCCATGGCAACGTGACCTGCATCTCCGAGGCGCTCGAATCCGTGCAGGACCGGCTGCCCACATGGCGCGGCCAGAATGAACAGAGCATGGCGCTGGCCGCCATGGGATTTGCCAAGGCAAAACGCCGGCGGCAGATCATGATCGCGACCAGTTCGATCGGCCCCGGCGCCACCAACATGGTCACGGCGGCGGGCGCGGCCATGGCAAATCGATTGCCGATGCTGCTGATCTCGGGTGACACCTTCACCAACCGCCTGCCGGATCCGGTCCTGCAACAGGTCGAGCATTTCAACGACCCCACGGTCACGGTGAATGACGCGTTCAAACCGGTCACGCGCTACTGGGATCGCATTACCCACCCGGCGCAGATCATCCAGAGCCTGCCCCAGGCCATCGCCACCATGCTGGACCCCGGCGATTGCGGCCCCGCCTTTATCGCGCTGCCGCAGGACACGCAGGAACTGGCCTTTGACTACCCGGCAGAGTTCTTCGAGGAAAAGACATGGTCGATCCCGCGCCCGCGCGCGGACAAGGCCGCAATCGCGCAGGCCGCAGAGGTTCTGAAGGGCGCGAAAAAACCGCTGATCATCTCCGGCGGCGGTGTGCGGTACTCGGGGGCCGAGGACGCGGTGGCCGACTTTGCCATGTCCCGTGGCATCCCGGTGGTGGAAACCATCGCGGGCAAGGGGACGCTGACCCATTATCACCCTGCCCATGCCGGACCCATCGGCATCATCGGTTCGACCTCGGCCAATGCGCTGGCCCAGGACGCCGATGTGATCGTCGCCATCGGCACGCGGCTGCAGGATTTCACCACCGGGTCATGGACCGCCTTTGCGCAGGATGCACAATTCATCTCGATCAACGCGGCGCGGTTCGATGCGGTCAAACACCGCGCCGTGGCGGTTGTCGGCGACGCGCTGGAATGCGTGGCCGACCTGGACGCGGCGCTGGGCGACTGGAGAGTGGACTCGGCTCACCTGGAAAACGCACAGGCGTTGTTCCGCGAATGGGACAGCTTGCTTGACGAACATCAGGCCCGGACCAACGCGCCGGTCCCGACCTATGCGCAGGTGGTGAATGTCGTGAACAGTTCGGCAGGTGAAAACGATCACCTGATTGCCGCCGCCGGCGGTATTCCGGGCGAGGTGGCAAAAGGCTGGCGGGTCAAGAACCCGAACACTTTTGATCTGGAATTCGGCTTCTCCTGCATGGGGTACGAGGTCGCGGCCGGCTGGGGCAACGCCATGGCGACACAGGGGCAGGGCGTACCGCACGTGATGGTCGGGGACGGCTCTTACATGATGATGAACTCCGACATCTACTCCTCGGTCCTGACCGGGCACAAGATGGTGGTCGTGATCTGCGACAACGGCGGTTATGCGGTGATCAACCGGCTGCAGGAGTTCAAGGGAACGCCGGGCTTCAACAACCTGCTGAAGGATTGCCGGATCGAGAAACCGGGCGACCCGTTGCACGTGGATTATGCCGCGCACGCCCGCGCCATGGGCGCCGAGGCGCGCCACTGCGACAGTCTCGCGGACCTTGAGGCCGCCTTGCAATGGGCCAGGACAACCGACCGGACCACGGTCCTGTCCATCGCCACAGACGCCTATTCCTGGGTGCCGGGCGATGCCGACTGGGATGTCGGCGTGCCCGAAGTGTCCGAGCGTGAGACGGTCGATGCGGCCCGCGCCCACCAGATCGAAATCCGCACCAGGCAACGGGTCGGGGTGTAACCCATGCTCAGGGCCAGACTGGGCATCGCCCCGATTGCGTGGTGGAACGACGATCTTGCGGAACTGTCCGATGACGTCAGCCTTGAGGAATGTCTGCGGCAGGCGTCCGAAGCCGGGTTTACCGGCATGGAAACCGGCCGCCGGTTCCCGATGAACATGGCCGAACTCGGTCCGATCCTTGACCGTTACGGCATATCGGTCTGCGGCGGCTGGTTCTCGGGCCTGTTGCTGGATGGCGATATAGAGGCGGAAAAAGACCGCATCCGCGAACAGATGGAGTTTTTCATCGCCGCCGGTGCGCCTTGCATCGTCTATGGCGAAACCGCACGCTCGATCCAGGGCGACCGGGGCAAACCCCTGGCCACCAAGCCCCGGCTCGACGCGGACGAAATGAAAACCTACGGCGCGAAAATGACCGATTTCGCGGAATGGTGCGCCGACCAGGGCATGCCCATCGCCTATCACCACCACATGGCCGCCGCGATCGAGACCGAACCAGAGATCGACGCCTTCATGGCCGCCACCGGCGAGGCGGTGAAGCTGCTCTATGACGCCGGGCACCTGGCGATGGCCGGGGGCGATGTGATCCGGGTGCTGAACCATCATCACCGCCGCATCAGCCATGTTCATACCAAGGACATCCGCCGCGCGGTGGTCGACGGTCTGGACCGGACGCGCGACAGCTTTCTGGATGCGGTGGTCAAGGGGGCATTTACCGTACCCGGCGATGGCGACCTGCCTTTCGGCGGGATCATCCACCGCCTCGCGGACTTCGGATACCAGGGCTGGTTCGTGGTCGAGGCCGAACAGGATCCGGTCGCCAATCCGCCGCTCCGGATGGCGAAGACCGGCCATGCCGAGCTGCTCAAACTGCTCGCAGCGGCCGAATACGAGGTGCAGCCATGAACCGGATCGACGGCCGGATCGCGGTGATCACCGGCGGCACGCAGGGGCTTGGCGCGGCAATTGCCCGCCTGTTTGCCAGCGCCGGGGCGGCGGGCATCGTGATTGTCGGGCGCGGCACCGAAAAGGGCGAACAACTTGCCGCCGCGATCACCGGCGACAGCGGGGTACCGGTCGAAATGGTCACGGCGGACCTTGGCGACATCGACGCCGTGCAACGGATCATCCCGGCGGCAGAGGCCCGGTTCGGACGTGTCGACATCCTCGTCAATGCTGCCGGCCTGACCGACCGGGGCAATCTGCTGAACACCACGCCCGACCTCTTTGACCGCATGTTCGCGGTCAATGTCCGGGCGCCGTTCTTTCTGATGCAGGATGCGGCCAGGCTGATGATCCGCACCGGCACACAGGGCACGATGGTCAATATCGGCTCGACCTCCGAACGCGCCGGACAGCCCTTTATTGCACCCTATTGCGCCTCCAAGGGCGCGCTGGCGACGCTGACCCGCAATTCCGGGTTTGCGCTGATGCGCAACCGCATCCGGGTCAACCAGCTCGATATCGGGTGGATGAACTCGGACCACGAACGCAAACTGCAGGCCGAGGAATCCGGCGATCCCGGCTTTATCGATCGCGAGGCCGCAAAGATGCCGTTCGGCCGCCTGCTGGAACCCGCCGAGGTCGCGCGCGCCGTTCTGTGGATGGCCTCCGATGACAGCGGCATGATGACCGGCTCGGTCATCCAGTTCGACCAGTCGGTCTGGGGCGCCTATGACGGGCAGGCTCCGGCCCCGGCACGGGAATTGCGGGAATGACCCGTGATCAGGAAAAAAAATTGACAAAATTGGAAAGCGGCAACTATTGTTGCGGATGTCCGGGGAAACGGGCGGGCCGCCATTCGCGCCGCCGGGCAGGGGGAGGATCAGGACCGTGAGTCTGCTGGAACTGAACGGTGTCACCAAGTCATTCGGCGCGATCCACGCGCTGCAGGGTGTCGATCTCAGCGTCGCGCCGGGCGAGGCGGTCGGGCTGATGGGCGACAACGGCGCGGGAAAATCCACGCTGATGAAGATCATCGCCGGAAACTTCCTGCCGACCGCCGGGCAGATCCGGATCGAAGGACGGAAGGTCGAGTTTCACAAACCCATCGACGCGCGCGAGGCGGGGATCGAAATCGTCTACCAGGACCTCGCGCTATGCGACAACCTGACCGCCGCCGCCAATGTCTTTCTGGGCCGCGAACCCAAGAAACGGTTCGGCCCGTTCAGCTATCTGGACCATGGCCAGATGTACCAGACCGCCGGTGAGCTGTTTGCCGAACTGAAATCCGAAACCCGTCCGCGCGACCTCGTGCGGCAGATGTCGGGTGGCCAGCGGCAGGCGGTCGCCATCGCCCGCACCCGGCTGTCGGACCCAAAGCTGGTGCTGATGGACGAACCGACCGCGGCGATTTCCGTCCGGCAGGTGGCCGAAGTCCTGGCCCTGATCAAGCGGCTGAAGGATACCGGCCACGCGGTCATTCTCGTCAGTCACCGGATGCCCGACGTGTTCGAGGTCTGCGACCGGGTCGCCGTCCTGCGCCGGGGCATGAAGGTTGCGGACAAGCATATCGACGACACCAGCCCCGAAGAGGTGACGGGCCTGATCACGGGGGCGATCGCAGAGGCATGACCGAACAGACGCAACAATCCCACGCGGAAATCGACGAAAGCATCACCCAGCGGCAGGAAATGTCCGGTTTTGCCGCCATGATCCGGACCCAGCCGTTCTGGGTGTTTCTCGCCATCATTGCCATCGGGCTGGTGATGAGTTTCGTGTCCGATGCGTTCATGACCGAACGCAACATGTTCAACATCACCCGGAACTTTGCCTTTTTCGGCATCATGGCGCTGGGCATGTCGGCGGTGATCTGCACCGCCGGGATCGACCTCAGCGTGGGCTCGCTGATGGGGCTGTGCGCCATCACGCTGGGCCTGACGATGCAGGGCGGCTGGGGGATCGGCACCGGTTTCGTCGCCTGCATGCTGACCGCCGCCGCCGTCGGCTTTATCAACGGGGTGCTGATCGCCTACCTGCGCATGGCCCCCTTCGTGGTGACGCTGGGCATGCTGGCCATGGCCCGCTCGATCGCCATGGTCGTGTCCAACAACAAGATGATCTATGATTTCGGCCCCGATCAGGACCTGTTCGAATGGATCGGCGGCGAGGACGTGCTTGGGGTTCCCAATGTCGTCTGGGTTCTGATCATCCTGACGGCGATCTTTTGGTTCGTCTGGCGTCACACCACCTGGGGCCGCTGGGTCATCGCCATCGGCGGCAACGCGCAGGCCGCGAAACTGTCGGGCATCCCGGTCGAACGCATGATCGTGTCGGTCTACATGGTCTGTTCGATGTGCACCGGTCTCGCCGCGTTCATGTTCATCGGCTACACCGGCTCGGCCACCAACGGCATGGGCGTGACCTACGAACTGAACGTCATCGCGGCCTCTGTCATCGGCGGGGCCAACCTGATGGGTGGCGTCGTCTATGCGCTGGGCGCCCCGATCGGCGCGGCCCTGATGGAGCTCATCCGAAACTCGCTGCTCCTGGCCGGTATCCCGGCCCTCTGGCAGCAATTCTTTGTGGGTCTGTTTCTCATCATCGCAGTTCTTCTGGAACAGATTCGTAACCGCGGCGGAAAGTGACGCCGCAAATTCCTATGGGAGGAAACCAAATGAAGAAATTCCTGACCGCAACCGCCATGTCGGTGCTTCTGGCACCGGCGGCCTTTGCAGCAGACTACACCTTTGCGCTGGTGCCAAAGGCCATGAACAACCCGTTCTTCGATCTCGCCCGCGACGGCTGCTACAAGGCCCAGGAGGAACTCGACGGCGTGACCTGCGAATATATCGGGCCGGGTGAACATACCGAACTCGAACAGATCCAGATCGTGCAGGACCTGATCACCAAGGGCGTGGACGGCATCGCCGTGGCACCGTCCAACGCGCCGGCGATGGCCAAGGCGCTCAAGGCCGCCGCCGATGCCGGTATCCCGGTCATGACCTGGGATTCCGACCTTCTGGACGAGGACAAGGCCCTGCGCACGACCTATGTGGGCACCAACAACTATGACATCGGGGTCAACCTGGCGAAACTGGCGCAGGCGCGCCATCCCGATGGCGGCACGGTCTGCCTGCAGACCGGCGGTGCCGCCGCGGCCAACCACAACGAGCGCCTGAAAGGTATCCGTGACACGCTGGCGGGCGCCGACACCGGCACGCCTCCGGGCACGCCGCTGAACGACACCAATGGCTGGACCGAGATCGGCGGCTGCCCGCTGATCACCAACGATGACGGCAACGTCGCGGTGCAGGGCATGACCGACATTCTCGCGGCCAACCCCGATCTCACCGCCTTCATCTCGACCGGTGCGTTCACCCAGTGGTTTGACAATGCCTATCGTCAGGCGGCGGAACCCTACAAGGCCCGCATGGATGACGGCTCGCTGTCCATCCTGGTGGCAGACACGCTGCCGATGCAGCTGGCACAGACCAAGGACGGTCTGGGCAACGGCCTCGTCGGACAGCGCCCGTTCGAAATGGGTTACAAGGCGATGTTCGTGCTCAAGGACATTGCCGAGGGCAAGTCGGTGGATGACCCGATCTATACCGGTCTGGACGTCTGCAACAACGACAACGTCGATACCTGCGTCGCGAACTGACGCCGGCGACCCAACCCGACTGTCCCCGGGCCTGCCCGGGGGCGGTCGCACACCGGAGGACGCAATGGCCAGGATTCGCTATGCGGTGGTCGGAGCGGGCTGGATATCGCAGATCGCCTTCATGCCCGCCGTCGCGCAGACGGGTAATTCCGAGATCACCGCCATCGTCAGCGGCAGCCCCGATGCCGCGCGCAAGCTGGCGGATTTTCACGGCGTGGCCCACGTTGTGCCCTATGACGGCTATGACGCGCTGCTGGCCGATGACATCGTCGATGCGGTCTATATCGCCCTGCCCAATTCGATGCATGCCGATTACGCGATCCGTGCGGCGCGGGCGGGCAAACACGTGCTGGTCGAAAAACCGCTGGCCACCACGGTGGCTGAATGCGAGGCGATGATCGCCGCCGCCGAAGCTGCCGGCGTCTGGCTGATGACCGCCTACCGGCTGCACAACGACCCGGGCACGGTGGACGCGCTGGAACAGATCCGCCAGGGCGCGATTGGCGAACCGAAATTCTTCGGTTCGCTGTTTTCCTTTCACACCGATGCGGGCAATCACCGGCTGCTGGCCGAACACTGGGGCGGTCCCTTGCAGGATATCGGCGTTTACTGCCTGAATGCCGCGCGCCACGTTTTCGCCGCCGAACCGGTCGAGGTGTCGGCGATGAAGGGCCATGGCGATGGCGATCCGCGCTTTGCCGAGGTCGAGGAAACCATCGCCGTCACCCTGCGCTTTCCCGGTGAACGCTTTGCGCAGTTCATCGTCAGTTTTGGGGCCGAGCCGCTGGATGTCTACCGCGTGATCGGCACCAGGGGCGATCTGACCGTGGACCCCGCTTACCGGTTCGAAACCGACGTGGCCATGTGCCTGCGCCAGAATGAACAGGTCGTCTTTGAACGCACCGCCCCGCCTTGCGATCACTTCGGGGCCCAGACCGCCTATTTCTCGGATTGCATTCTGACCAACACCCGGCCCGAGTCCGACGGGCAGGAGGGGCTGGCCGATGTCGCCATCCTGCGCGCCATCGAACGCGCCGCCCAAACCGGCCAGTCACAGAAAATCGACCTTCCGCCGCGCCCCCGCCACCCCGATCCGGACACCGTGCGCCGCATTCCGCGCACCGACCGGCGGCTGGTGTTCTGAACCGACCGAAGGAAAGGCAAAGCCATGTCACATGTCGACGCCCACCACCATTTCTGGAACCCGGCGCGCGGCGACTATGGCTGGATGCCGCCGGACGATCCGGTCCTCACGCGGCAATACCGCCCCGCCGACCTGGCTCCGGCGCTGGCCGCCACCGGCGTTTCCAGAACCGTTCTGGTGCAGGCGGCAGAGAGTGTCGAGGAAACCGAATACCTCCTTGGCATCGCTGATGCCACGGACAGCGTCGCCGGGGTTGTCGGCTGGATCAACTTCGAGGACCCGGGCCAGCTGGCAACGCTACACCGGCTGGCCGCGCACCCGAAATTTCTCGGCGTGCGGCCGATGATCCAGGATCTGCCGGATGATGCGTGGATGCTGCGCCCGGACGTGCAATGGGCCTATTCCGCCCTGTGTGACCTGGACCTCGCCTTTGACTGCCTGGGGTTTCCGCGCCACATGGCGCATTTCCACACGATCCTGACCCGCTATCCCGAGCTGCGCGCGGTGCTGGATCACTGCCTGAAACCGCAGTTGCGCGCCCATTCGGACGAGAGTTTCGATCACTGGGCCAGGGGTCTGTCGCGGCTGGCGCAGGACACGCACGTCGCGATCAAGCTTTCCGGGCTGGTGACCGAGGCCGACGCGATGCCCGACACCGACCTGCTGAAGCGCTACACCGATCATGTGCTCGATGCATTCGGACCCGATCGCGTGATGTGGGGGTCGGACTGGCCGGTGTGCCGGCTGCGCTGCGAGTACGAAGACTGGTTCCGGATCGCCCGATCCTTGTGTAACACTCTGTCCGAACCCGAACAGGCCCAGGTCTTTGGCGGGACCGCAACCCGGTTCTACCGCATATGAAAGTGAGCGCATGACATTTGCCACCTATCCAAGCCTGCACGGCCGTTCTGTCATCGTGACCGGAGGTGCCTCGGGCATCGGGGCCGACATCGTCAGGGCCTTTGCCGCACAGGGTGCACGGGTCGGGTTTCTCGATCTGGACGCCGATGCCAGCGCCGCGCTCGC
This sequence comes from uncultured Rhodobacterales bacterium, assembly GCA_964351155.1. Lineage (GTDB taxonomy): Bacteria > Pseudomonadota > Alphaproteobacteria > Rhodobacterales > Rhodobacteraceae > CAYGNE01. Next base: position 34,200 of record CAYGNE010000012.1, read on the forward strand.
CGCCGCAACCGAGGGCGAGGTGCAGTACGAGATCTGCGACCTGCGCGACATCGACGCGCTGCGTGCAAGCCTGACCGCGCTGCGCGACCGCATCGGTCCGGCGCAGGTGCTTGTCAACAACGCCGCGCGCGACGACCGGCACGATTGGCGCGACGTCACGCCGGACTACTGGGACGAACGCCAGGCCACCAACCTGCGCCACATGTTCTTTGCCATTCAGGCGGTTGCGCCCGACATGATCGCCGCCGGCGGCGGCTCGATCATCAACATGGGGTCCAATTCCTGGTGGGAGGCCGGCGGCGGCTTCCCCGCCTATACCACGGCCAAGGCCGCCGTTCACGGGTTGACCCGCACCATGGCGCGCGACCTGGGCGGTCACCGCATCCGGGTCAATACCGTCGTGCCGGGCTGGATCATGACCGAACGGCAGAAACAGCTCTGGGCGACGCCCGAAGCACTTGAGAAACACAGGCAGCGGCAATGCCTGCCGGACCTGATAGAGCCGGTCTATCTGGCGCGCATGGTCCTGTTCCTGGCATCGGATGATGCCGCGATGTGCACGGCGAACAACTACATGGTCGAAGCGGGGTCGATATGAAAACACATGCAATTGCCAACACCGGGCTGACGGTCACCGATCTCTGTTTCGGGACCTCGGCGCTGGGCGACATGCCCGACACCTATGGCTATTCCGTCGATGAGGAACGCGCCTATGCCACCGTGCGGGCGATCTTTGACGGGCCGGTCAACTTCCTGGACACCTCGCGCAATTACGGCTTTGGCCGCAGCGAAGAACGGATCGGCGCCGTGATCCGCGAACGCGGCGGGTTGCCGGACGGGTTCGTGCTGTCCACCAAGCTTGATCGCGACATGGAAACAAGGCGCTTTGATGCCGCCCGGGTCCGCCAGTCACTCGAAGAGAGCCTGACCGCCCTGGGGCTCGACCATATTCCGATGCTGCATCTGCATGATCCGGAACACGCGCGGGACCTGACCGAGATCACCTGCGAGGGCGGCGCGGTGGACGAACTGTTCAAGATCAAGGAAGAGGGGCTCGCCACCGCCGTCGGTCTGGCCATGGGGCGGCTTGACATCATGCGTCCCATTCTCAGGGACTGGCCCTTTGACGCGCTGATCAGCCATAACCGCTGGACCATGCTCAACCGCTCTGCGGACGAGATGTTCGACGAGGCCCACGCCCGCGGGATCGCGATCCTGAATGCCGCGCCCTATGCCGGCGGGGTACTGGCCAAGGGGGCCGACCAGATGCCCCGCGTCACCTACCAGGAGGCCGACGACGCCGCTCTTGCCCCGGTGCGGCGGATCGAGGCGATCTGCCGTGAACACGGCGTCGATCCGGGTGCCGCGGCGCTGCAATTCTCGATCAACGATCCGCGCATCGCCTCGACCATCGTCGGCGTGTCCAAGCCCGAACGGCTGACCCAGACGATGAACTGGGCGGCGGCCGACATCCCGCCGGCAGCACGCGCGGCCTTTGCAGAGATCCCGTTTGAACGCGACGACCCCGAGGCGAACCGGGTCTACAAGCCCGGCTAGACGCACACGGTCCCCGCAATCATCACACAGCAAGGCAGCGACGTTGAGCGACACAGAAACACCCCAGGACTACGAAGCGCTGATCCGCATGATCCACGAGGAATATGACGGGATGAGCAAGACCTATCAGCGCATCGCGGAATACCTGACCCAGAACCCCAATGACGTCGCCATCATGCCGGTCAACGCCATCGCCGAAACCTGCGGGATTCATGCCTCCAGTTTCGTGCGCTTTGCACAGAAACTCGGCTACTCCGGGTTCAAGGATCTCCAGAGCCTGTTCCAGCACCGCCTGTCCACCGCCGCCCCGGGGTTCGAGGCCCGCATAAGGGCGCTGGAAACCGATCTCGCCCGCGCCGACCGGACCGGGACCAGCGGCTTTCTGCAGGATCTCGTGGTGCGCGATATCGCGTCGCTGCAATATCTGATGGAAAACATCAGCGGCGAAGATCTCGACCGTGCCGCCGAAATGCTGGAAACCGCGCAGACCGTGTTCCTGCTGGGCCAGCTGCGTTCGGCCCCGGTGGTCGGCCTGCTGCATTACGTACTGACGATGCTGGGCAAGCCGACGGTTCTCCTGGATGAAAGCGGCGGTCTTGCCACCCACCGCGCCAAGCTGGCCACGCCGGATGACCTGCTGCTCTGCGTCGCGTTCCGGTTCTATGCCAACGAGGTGGTCAACATCGCCGAGGATGCGTCGGGGGCGGGTGTTCCGATCCTGGCGATCTCGGACACCACCCTGTCGCCGCTGGCCAAGACAGCCAACCTGCTGTTTGCGATCCCCGAACATGAATACACGTTCTCGCGCTCGCTTGCGGCCCCCATGTGTCTTGCCCAGGCCATCGCCATGAGCCTCGCCGCGCGCGCCCAGAGCAGTACCAGCCCCCGCATCCCGATCGTCACCGGGCGCTAGGGGCGCGACGGGATCGCAACAGGACAGAACCGTCTTGACTCGCCGTCCCTGGTGCCGTCAAAAATATCCAACATTATTTGAAATGGTGAACAATTGCTTTTTGGCGGGCGAAAGTCAGAAGACGACACGGTTGTTGCGATGCTCGCCTCGGCGATCCGGCGGGACATATCTTTCGGTGTGTTGCACCCTGACCAGAAGCTGAAACTGGCCGATCTTCGCCAAGCCTATGGCGGATCGAACCATTCGATGCGCGAAACGCTTCGAATCCTGTGTTCCGAAGGGATGGTCGAGGCGACCAACCAGCGCGGGTTCCGCGTGACCTCTGCAACAGAGGATGATCTGCGCGACATTCTTCTGGTGCGGCTGGAGATCGAAAAGCTGGGCCTGAAGCGGTCGCTGGAACGTGGCGACGTTGCCTGGGAAAGCCGGGTGGTCGCGGCCCTGCACGCGGTCAGCCGCGCGGATGCGGTTGTGCAGGCGAACCCGGACGATGTGACCGCGCTGGAATGGGACGAGGCCTGCCGTGACCTGAGCATGACGCTGATCTCGGCAAGCGGATCGCCCAGGCTGCAGGACATGGCGGCACAGTTTTACGGGCAATCCCGTCGTTTTCGATTGGCATTGCTGCGCGAGGGTCGCATCGATTTTGCGGCGCGCGCTGCGCGCCGGACCGGGCTGCAAAACGCCATCCTCGCCCGGGACGAGGACTGCGCGCTTGGCATTCTGCAAGACGAAATAGGTGCCGATCTGGGTGCCTGAGACCAACAAGACAGATCATTCAGGGAGGAAACAATGGTCACTTTCAACAGACGTCAGACACTGGGTCTGATCGGGGCCGCGGCGGCGTCGGGACTCGCGGCGCCGGCAATCGCGCAAAACAAGAAAATCGTCGTGGGTGCTTTGCCGTTCACCTCGCATTCGGCCAGTTTCATCGCCGCAGAGCGTGGATATTTCAACGACGCGGGCCTGGATGTCGAACTGCGCTTTTTCCAGGCCGCGCAACCCATGGCGGTTGCGATTGCGTCCGGTGATGTCGACTATGCCGTGACGGCGATCTCGGGCGGCCTGATCTCGCTGGCCGACAAGGGCGCGATCAAGGTCATCGGCGGCGCCCTGAGCGAAGAGCCCGGCATCGACGGGCAAAAGATCCTTGCATCCGACGCTGCATACAAGGCCGGGCTCACATCGCCGGCCGGACTGGACGGCAAGAAGTTCGGCATTTCGACGGCCGGATCCTCGTTCCACTATATGGGATCCAGGATTGCACAGGCCGAGGGGGCCGAGATGTCTTTCACGCCGCTGCAAAAGGTGGGCGCCATCATCGGCGCGCTGAAATCAGGCCAGATCGATGCCTGGTCCATCGTGCCCCATATCGCCAAGCCGCTGGCGGGCTCCGGGGCGGTTCACATCATCGGCAACGTGTCCGACTACCTGCCGAACTACCAGGTCACAACCGTGTTCACGTCGGCAAAGAACGCGGCAGACGAACGTGATCAGACCGGCGATTTCCTCAAGGCCTTCGGGATGGGGGTCTCGGACTACAACTCGACCATGATCGACAAATCCGGCGGCGAGCAGGGCATCGACGAGATGGTCGATCTGATCCACAAGTATGTCTATACCGACCGGCCCCGCGAAAAGGCGGCGCCGGGGATCATCAATGGCACGATGCGGCTGAATGAAAATGCACGTCTGAATACGGCTTCGGTTCAGGATCAGCTTGCCTGGTTCCAGTCCGAGGGCCTGGTCGATGCCGGCATCACGATGGATACGTTTGTCGACACGAGCTATGTCGAAACGTTTCAGGCCTAGGAACGCGACACACGGCCGGCCCGCATCCTGCGCGGCCGGCTGATGTCTCTGTAATCGGGACGGCTTCATGGACATTCGCCTGGACGCGATCAGCCACTCCTACGGGGACACCGAGGTGTTGCGCGGCATTTCGCTGGACATTCCCACCGGCAAGATCGTCTGCCTGGTCGGCCCTTCGGGTTGCGGCAAGTCCACGTTGCTGCGCCTGATTGGCGGGCTGGAGCGGGCCACCGCGGGTCGCGTCCTGCAACTTGGCTCACCGCCCGCGGAGTGTCTCAATCCCCTGACCTTTGTGTTCCAGGATTTTGCGCTTTTGCCCTGGCGGTCGGTCAGGGGGAACATCTCGCTGGTGCTCGAAGATCACGGGATAAAGGGTGCGCGCGCCAATGCGATCATCTCGGACGTTCTGGCGCGTACCAAGCTCGTCGATTTTGCCAATGCCCTGCCGCGGCAATTGTCCGGTGGCATGAAGCAACGCGTGGCGATTGCGCGCGCGCTTGCCGTCAATCCGGCTGTCATGTTGATGGACGAGCCGCTTTCCGCCCTGGACAGCCAGACCCGCGAGTTGCTGATGGATGATCTTGTGGGGCTCTGGACCCGCCTGCCGTTCACCGCCGCCTACGTGACCCACAACCTGGCCGAAGCCGTCAGGCTGGGTCACCGCATCGTCGTGCTGTCGCGCCGGCCCGGCGAGATCCGCACCATCGTCGAAATCGACAAACCGCTTGCCGAGCGCTCCCATGGCGACGCGGATCTTGAGCGCATACAAAAGCATCTTTGGGACCTGATGCGCGACGAGGCCCGCGCGGCCGATGAGGAATTGCTTGATGGCTGATGCAATACGCGGCGCCACGCCGATCGAGGTTCGGTTTCGCGGCGGCGGTTTCGCCCCCAAATCGCGGCGATGGGTCGGGTTCGCGGTCTTTGTCTTCCTGATCGCCGTCATGGAAATCGGCACGCGGAGCGGTTGGATATCGGCCCTGACCCTGCCCAAACCCTCTGACGTCCTGGCGACATTCGGAGAGCTTTGGCAAAGCGGCCTGTTGTTCAAGCATCTTGCGCCGTCGCTGAGCCGTCTTGCCATCGGGGCCGCCATCGGGGCCTCGATCGGCATTGCCGTCGGTGTCATGATCGGACTGTTCTCATACGTGCGCGCGGGGCTTGTGCCACTGGTCGCCGCGATTTTCCCGATTCCCAAGATTGCGCTGTTGCCATTGTTCGTAATCTGGTTCGGGATCGACGAGGCCTCCAAATACGCGCTGATCGCCTTTGGCACCTTCACGCCCACTGTCGTGGCCACCTACGGTGCGGTCGACAACGTCGACCGCTCGCTTATCCGCATGGGCCAGAGCTTTGGGCTGTCGTGGTTTTCCATTGTCCGCAAGATCGTTCTGCCGGGTGCGATGCCCGGCATTCTGTCCGGCCTGCGTATCTCGCTGGCGATCGCCATCATCCTGCTGGTTGCGGCCGAGATGCTGGGCGCGGAATACGGAATCGGCGCCTATATCCTGGAAGCCGGATCGCTCTATGACCTGGAACGCCTGTTTGCCGGCGTTGTCATCCTGTCGCTTCTTGGCATTGTCCTGAGCGCCGTGATCGGCCTGATTGAACGGCGTCTTCTGGGCTGGCGCTCCTGAGCCGAAACCGCGTGGCGGGTCAGGACCGCAGGAACACCTTGTTTGAATCGAGTACCCCCGCGATGCGGGCAAAATGATCGCCCCCCGTGTCGGGCGAACGCAACAGTTGGGTCGCGGCCTGGTCAAGCGCATCGCGGAACGCGGCCTTGGCCGCCGGCGTTGCATCTGCCGTGATCGCCGAGAATGTCTTGCCCCTGCGCCGGACCTGTTGTGCCGTCGGGTCCGCGTTTGCGGCCAGAACCCGCTGCAAGGTGCCTTCGACATCGCGCAGCGCCTTTTGCGCCGGGGCATAGGCGGGTTTGCCGTCCAGTTCCCGCGCCGCCGTGTTGTAGTTCTGCCGGTAGCAGTCATAGCGATAGACCGATTCCAGCGCCTGGCATTGCTTCAGGCCTTTTTCCAGCAGGCGTACGACACGCTTTGTGGTGCGGTCATTGAGGCCGGTGGATGGCTGGCCATAACTCTGTGCCAGCACGGGCGCACCCAGGGCCAGAAGAAGGATCAGCGCGGCGGTCAAGGTGCGGGTCATGTCTGGGTCTCCGGTCGTTTCCCGACACCTAGCACGGAAAATACCGGCGCAGAACCGGCCAGTTCGCGCGGATTGGGCTGCGTGCCATGACGCTGCCGCATTCGGTGTCTAGAGGCGAGGTCATGAGCATGTCGGATTCCACCGAGAACCCGCCTCTGACCCGGCGTCAGAAGAGGGCGGAACGCCTGCGCAGGGAGGCCCTCTCGCCCCGGCGGATCCTGTCGCTGATCCTGATCCTGCCGGGGGTGATGATGATCGTGGCGCTGTCTGTCTATCTGCGCACCAGCCCGTATTATCCGACCGATGCGATGATGCATCTGCTGGCGCGCGGCGGTTGCGACATGGCCCGCCGGATCGGGCTGGCAGGGGCGCGGCGTGGCGAGATCGGGTACCATGCCCGCAACGACCATGATGGGAACGGCGTTGCCTGCGAGATACCCGGCGCGCGGATGTCCCTGCAGGAGCCGCTGATCGGGAATGCCGGTGACGGCCGATCGGACACGGGGGCCAAGTTCATCCGGCCCTGATGACGGCCGGGACGCGATCAGGCCAGCCGGATCATCAGGATCATGGACAGCATCGCGCAGCCGATCCCGGCGATTTCGCGGTTGCGGATCGGTTCGTCGAAATACACCGCGCCCAACAACGCCAGCGCGATCAGCGAAAACATGGAAAAGCCGACCCCCGCCTGGGCCAGCGTGATGTGACGGACCGCGACGAACCACAGCAATGCGGAACCCGCGTAGAGCAGGCAGCCGGTGATGACGTGGCGCGAGGTGACGGGCATTCCGTCATCCGCGGCCACCTTGATCAGGTAGTCGCCCACGAGAACGACGATGGCGGTAAAGAGACTGAAGCCGAAGCCAAGAAGAAGACTGGTCATAAGGACCTCCTGAAAAGGTCTGAAATGGCGTCAGTGTGCTGATACCGGCGAGCGGTCGCAATGGGGGAAAACCCGACCTGCCGAGCGCATGGTATCCCGGGGCGTTAAGGTTTCAGGCCGTCAAATATCCGCCGGGGGCACCGGTTTCCGATCGGGCGATGTAATGGCGTCAATGGGTTGCAGAGAAATGTTTCGCGCGCGAAACAATCCAGAAAACAGATGTGTAATACATTGTTATTGTTTATTAAAGCGGCGATCGCGGGCGTAACGGACCGGCAAGGTCCGACTTAGCCGCGCGTCGAGGCAATGGCCGAGATCGGTGTCGTTTGAGGCGGGTTGGCGAAGGTGGGGCCGACCGTGTCGCGGTAGGTGGCAAAGGCCGCAGAGGCCAGAAAGGCCTGTTTCGCGGTGTCATCCGGAAATTCGAGAATGCCGACGAATTCGGTCGGCCGGTCGGTTGAAAAACAGCTGTAGGTCAAACCGGGAATGCCTTCCTCTCGCAGCCCGGCGACAAGCGCCTGCATGGCGCGGGTCTGGGCATCGTGATCCGCAGCGGATCGGAGTGTGTAGCGGACGAGGAGACTCATGGCGGGTCCTTTCGGGGGTCATGGCGGCATCAGGCAGCGGAAATGCCGCAGTTGCAAATCCATCTCGCCGATCAGGCCAGGACCGGCGACATCCCGCGTGCAGGGCGAAGGCGCGAGCGGATCAGGACCTTGGTTGATCCGACGACTTCGGCGATGCGGGTGTAGTGCAGCCTGGCCTTGCCGTCGGCGCGCAGCAGTTTGGTCACGGCAGAGGAGCGGGCGGCCTCGAAGCTCTTTTTCGCCGCCGGAACCGCGTCGGGCCTGATCGGTTTCACGCGGCGGCCATCGACCCGGATAGCGGGTCTGCTTCGGTCCTCGTTGCGGCGAACCGTGTCGTTCAGCGTCCGTTCGACCTCTTTCAGCGCGGTGCGCGCGTCGGCGTAGTCGGGCCGGTTGCCGAGCGCATCCCCGGCCTTGCGAAAGACCTGCCGGAAACAATCGAACTGGTAGACGGTTTCAAGCCGTCCGCAGGCCGCCCCGCCATCGCGGACGATGGTTACAGCCCGCGCGGTATGGGCGTCGGAAAAGGCGCTGGCCGATTGGGCGGAGAGCAGGGCAAAGGCGAGAGCGAGAAACAGGCGGAACAAGAATCTGATCTCCGGGTTGTGTCCGGGGAGTGTGGCGTATCGGGCGGGCGCTGGCAATTCCGAGACTGTCAGGGGCGCAAATAGGCCAGCCGATAGGCCAGTGCGACGCCGCCGGCGCCGCCGAGGATGTTGCCCATGGTGACCCAGAACAGGTTCGCGGCGATGTCGCCCACGCCGATGGCGGCCCCGGCCAGCAGACCCTGTGGCAGCAGGTACATGTTGGCGACAGAATGCTCAAAGCCGAGAAGGACGAATCCGGCGATGGGCCAGAGAACGGCGAGGATCTTGCCGGCCGCGGTGCGGGCACCGAAGGTGAGCCAGACCGCGAGGCAGACCAGCGCGTTGCACAGCACGCCGCGCGTGAAGGCGGCCACCGGGGCCAGGTCCGCCTTGGCCCCGGCCGTGGCGCTGGCGGTGGTGCCCATGGGGCCGTCAAGCAGTCCGGTGAACCCCATGGCGATTGCCAGCCCGACCGCGCCGATGAGGTTGCCGACATAGACCAGCGCCCAATTGCGCAACAGCGCAGACGGCGTGATCCGGCGGTCGACAGCGGCCATGATCATCAGCGCGTTGCCGGTGAAGAGTTCCGCGCCGCCAACGACCACGAGGATCAGGCCGAGCGAGAACACGACTCCGCCCAGAAACCGGGCCGGGCCGAACCCGGGATCGACCCCGGTCATCACCATGGTATAGGCCGCGCCGCCAAAGCCGACGAACACCCCGGCCAGGATGGCCAGTGTCAGGGTCTGTACGGTCGCCAGTTGCGCCTTGGCGGCGCCGGCGGTTTCGACAAGCTCGGCGATCTGGGCGGGTTTGTAGGCATCAAGCCCGGTGGGATTGGGTTGGGTCATGCGGACAACAGACTGGATTTTGGTGCGTGCTGCCATGATCGGGATCAAGATCCGAAATCCTACAAGGATTTCGGGGCGCTTTCTTTTCAAGAAAGCGAGCCGGGCGCTAACAGGGCGATGTGAGCCACCGAACAGGCGCCCGATTGCAGAAGATGATGATCTGGCCGGAATTCTCCATTGCACGGAAACCGCGGCGATCGATCTCGGCCATGAAGCGATCCATCCCGGCGAAACGCTCAATGTCGCGTGCTTTGCGGCGGATCACGGCGCCTTGCTGCACCGCCTTGCTGGCGAAGAGATCTTTCAGCCAGACCTCTGGTGAGAGCGGAGAATTCGCGTTTCGCATGTGCGAAGGATTGGCGCGGGTTAGTTAATGGCCGGTTAAGGTCGGACCATGCGAGTAGCGTCAAATGGAATTTTGAACGCCATCTCGGAAAAATCGGGGGGCGCAGTTTTGCCGAGGCTTCCGGTTGACCTGGGAAGCTATAGCCTCTTCTGCCACGCGCCTCTTTGATACGAGCCCATTCCAGCAGGCGGGATTCTTCTACGTGCAACAGGTATGAACCCGTTAGCATGCCTTCAGCCAGCAAAAAAAATGACACGCAAAGCCCGACGTCTTGGTCGCCATGGGCGAAGCCGTATGATGCAGCGGCGAGGAATGGTGACGCACTGGGATCGCGATTCGCGGTTGTCAAATAGCATCGCTCTCCAACATCGTACGACACGACCAATCCGAGTCCCGATGCAATGAACTCCCGACCGGGTTTTGGACCCCGCGCCTCCGCAGTCCAGAATTGGCGCGCCCAGGTTTCGAAAGGAGCCTCAATATCGTCAACCCGACATGCGTCATGCCAATTGCCCGCTCGACGCTGTCGTTGACTTCAGCTGTCACCGTCATTGTATTGGGGAGCGCCCCCGGCCGTTTCGCCCATGCGGCCAATGGCGCATTCCCACATGGCAAGGGGATTTCTCATGTCGATGAGGGCATGAAAACCAGATTGTCCTGCACCACGATTCCGGCTTTCAGGTTGTCCTTCTTCTCTTCCCTCCCCGCTGCCCCGGACGTCCGGCCGTGGACCGCCCCCGCGCCTTCACGGCCTGCTCGGATGCTTTCTCCACCGCGTATTGTCGTGCCAGCGGGTCGTCGGCGATGGCGAGGTCGACCGCTTCCAGCCGTTTGACCTCGTCGCGCAGGCGGGCGGCTTCTTCGAATTCGAGGTTTTCGGCCGCCTTGCGCATGTCGGCGCGCAGGCCGTCCAGCACGGCCTCGAGATTGGCGCCGTGCAGCGGCTTGTCGATCTTCGCCGTCACGCGGCTCATGTCGGTGTCGCCCTTGTAGAGCCCGGCCAGAACGTCTTCGACGTTCTTTTTCACGGTTTCCGGCGTGATGCCGTGTTCCTCGTTATAGGCGATCTGCTTGGCGCGGCGGCGGTCGGTTTCGGCCA
>CAYGNE010000013.1:0-44980 GCA_964351155.1 uncultured Rhodobacterales bacterium
AGATATCGCCCTTTTCAAGGATCACCTCGCCCGCGTTGCCCCAGCGGCCCCAGAAGCACCCCCAGCGCCCGGACAGGACGAAAAACGCCTCGGCAGTGCGGTGATCATGCAAGCTGTTGCGGCACTTGGGCGGTTGCCCTGCCGCGCCGATGTTGAATCCGTGCGGGATGGTGATGTGAACATGCTGGTCGGGGCTTTCACTGACTCCGCCACCGATGATGGTAAAGTTTTCCTTTTGGTCCGAGCCTGGCGTATGAGCGTCGATGAACGCGGTCTTGCAGGGTTTCAGATCGCCGTAGCGGACGATGCGGGTTTCGAGGGTTGTCATTGGTTTGTCTCCTTGGGTTTGGGTTTGATCGGATCAAACCCACCCGCCGGGGGGGCGATTGTTCAGTCGGCGTGCCCGCAGGGACGCGCGATAGGCGTGGAACCTGCGCGTCGCCTGACTGGCATCGAGATATGACGGGAGCGCGGTCACTCAGCCTCACCGGTTTGCATCAGGATCTGTTTCCAGATTGAGACATGGTCAAACAATGTCCATTCACGGCGCAGCCCATAGGGGCCGAACTCTGCATGGGTGAAACCCATCACGTAGACATCAGCCCCGGTCGGCTGGCCAAACATGCCCCACCCGTCATGTTTGCCGTGCAGGCTCCAGCGGATCGCGGCGCGCGGTGACAACATCGGGTCTTCGCGCCCGATCTGGTGTTCAATCTTGAACTCTGCGTTCGGGAATGACGCGCGCAGCCCCATCCAGAGCTTTTCGGTATCCGCCCAGGAATGCACCGTGGTCGAGGCCGGGTGTTCCGTCTGCACAGCGCGGTCATATTCCGCGCGGACCACGGCGAAATCCTTGTTCATCATACGGGTCAGGATGTCGGCCATCCGCGCGCCCCATTCGTTGTCATTGCCGCGGCCGTTGTAGGGGCCATCGACGTCGACAGCAGGGCTGAACGGTTTCACGCAGATTTCCGGCCCGCCTTCACGTTTGATCAGGTTGCGCGCGAAATCCTTTGGTTTCATCCCGAGTTGCAAAACAATCCCCGCCGTGTCGCGGATCAGCCATTCATCGTTGATCTGGTCATTGATCGCAGCGCAATCGGCGATCGCGCGGATCACGAACCGCTTGCCCGTGGCTGGGCCGAAATAGCCGCCACCGGTATGGGTGCCCATGGTCAGCAGGCGGTGCGAGGACAGAAAGCCATCATCCTCGTTGCCCGACCAGATCACATCCTCGCCCGTCAATTCGCGATCCGGGAACTCGGCCAGCGTGGCAAGCGTCCCGTTCATGGTCTTCTGATTGCCGATTGAAACGCCTTCGGGAAAGCGCATCGGGATGTCTTCGGCATAATAGTGGTTGAGCGTGGCAATCCCGCGCTCTTCCCAAATCTCTCGCGTGATTTTCAGGATGTAATCCGGGAAATCAGTGAATTGCGGGGCAAATCCCTTCATGTGGTCCATCCTTTTGGAATTTTGGCAGATCCGCGCACAACAAGAGGCCCGTCAATTGCTATTCGGCGTATTTCAACGGTGTTGTTTTCAATTTGATCGAGCAAGATCTCGACCGTGTTCGTCACCATTCTGTTGGCGGGCTGGCGCACGGTTGTCAGGTTGTAGGCAGGCCAGCCAGCGGCGGGAACATCGTCATATCCGACAACCGAAACATCCTCTGGCACTCTCAAGCCAAGTTCAAAGCGCAGCGTGTCAAGAACAGCCAGGGCCATGTGATCATTGGCGACAAAAACGGCCTCTGGCGCATCGTTGGCGAACATCTTGCGGGTGGCGTCCGCCGCTTTTTCCATCGCGAAGTCACCCGCGGCGCGCGAATGCAGTGCAACGCCTGCCTCTGCCAATGCAGATATGAAACCCGCTTCCCGATCACGCTGTGTCGACGCCCCATGCCAACCCGCAATATGTCCGATTTTTCGGTGCCCGGCGGCCAACAGGAACTCGGCGACCTTGCGCCCTCCGGCATAGTTGTCCGAGGTCACCGCGGACATGTTCGGGTCATCCTGACTACGGTTGAACAGAACCATCGGCACACCGGCGGCGCTGCATCGTTCTGAGAGATCAGACGACATCGCAACAGAGGCCGCAATAATTCCATCCACCTGATAATCCAGGATTTCCTCGACGACGGTGTCGATATGGCCAGCGGTCTGCTCGGCCAGGAATATCAGCACGTGATAGCCGCGTTTTTGCAACTCATTGGACAGCTTTTCCAGTGCCTGCGGATAGAACTGGTTTTCGAGATAGGCCACCACCAAACCGATAATCCGGCTTCTTCCTGATACCATCGCCCGCGCAAGAACATTGGGGCGATATCCCAGCTCTGCCGCGGCTTTTCGCACTTTCTCGGCGGTTTTCTTGGATGCAGACGCACCGGGCGTGAAGGTGCGCGATACCGCGGACTGGCTGACACCTGCGCGTTCGGCAACTTCGGCAGAGGTAACATGCTTCTTGCTCATTCTGCGGTCCACCCACCATCAACCAACAGCGACGTTCCCGTCACCATTGCGGATGCCTGGGACGCCAGGAAAACGACGGCGCCCATGATGTCCTCGACGTCGCCGGGGCGGCCAAGCTTGATTTTTTCTTCGATCCACGCGCGTTTCGCGGGGTCTTCGAATGTTGGTCGCGTCAGGGCGGTCAGGATGAAGGTCGGGCAGATCGTGTTGACCCGAATGCCGGCCTTGCCCCATTCGATGGCCATGGACTTGGTAAAGCCCTCAACCGCGTGCTTCGTTGCGCAATAAGCGGCGCGGTCTATGCCCCCGACATGCGCCATCTGGGATGAGATATTGATCAGGCTTCCGGGTTTGCCTGCGGTCACCAATCCTTTGGCGACGGCTTGGGTCAGGAAGTATGCCCCTTTGACATTCAGGTCAGCCACCGCATCAAAGTCAGTTTCCGTTGTATCCAACGCTGGACTGTGACGGGCCAGGCCCGCCGAATTCACGAGAATATCAAACGGGCCGTTTGATGCCACGGCCGCCTGCGTGCCCGCGACATCGGAAACGTCAAGAGGCAGGGCATTGGCCGACATGCCCGCACCCGTCATTTCATCCACGAGCGCGTCCAAGGCATCAACGCGACGCGCGGCCAGCGTTACTTCTGCGCCCGCCTCTCCCAGCGCAACCGCGCAGGCCAATCCAATCCCCGAACTGGCCCCCGCGACAAGGGCGCGTTTACCATCCAGGCGAAAGGAGGGTGTTTTCGGCAACGTCATTGGTCAGCTCCAATTGGTGAAGGAATAGAACCCGGCACGCGTGCCTTGTTGAATTCACGCAACCGGGCAAACACATCCACGCCGAGTTGGGCATAAACGTCCAGCAGATCGACCAGCACCCAGTTTTCACGGATCAATGCCCCTTCGACGCGCCAGAAATCAAGGCTTCGCATCGTGATTTCCTGCCCGGAAGGCGCAATGCCCAACCACCCATCTCCGGTGACTGTCATCTGCATGTTTGGCCAACCCGTCGCGACGACATAGGCACCGTCACCATAAAAATGACAGTTCAGAGTTCCCGTTGTGCCGCCCCGGCGATCCGGCAGTGCATTCAGGAAGGGAATCTGGTGCCAATGACGAAAACCGGCAAGACCGCGCGCCGTCCCGATCCCGGCGGGCCCGTACCAGTTTACGCGCGGATCCCAGTATTTCTCCGCCTGCATGATCTCGGGGCCGCCTTCGGCGGGATGGCGCGAAAGGTCGATCAGCATCCCGATCACGATTTCAAGGCTTTGCGCGCCTTGAGAAGCGGTGCGCCCATCAAACTGCAACCCGTCTTGCGTTGCAGGCCCGCAGATATACATCTCCCGTCCAAGGCTGGGCACCATGGGCCAAGCGCCAGCCTGCATCATGAGTTCCGGCAAGTCCCAAATCGCCTGCATTTCGACAACGATGCCGTCAGACACGCGAAAGAACTCGTGGAAACGCATATGCGCGAAATGGCCGGTTGGCGGAATATCGAGAAACGGCCGCGTGAAGGTGCCAACGTAATGCCCCGCACATCCAATCCAATCCTGGCCGTCGGCATCCCTGCCCGCGCTGACAATCCAGTCGCGGCGTTCCAGATCCGGGAGCGCATCACATAGCGGAGCATAGGCTGCATCATACAGCGCCCGGGGCCCTGACAGATCACCGAACGGGTGGCACAGATGCACAATCGCATCCGGCGACATGAACGCGCCAAGTGCCGATTGCACCGACGCGCCGTCGAAATTTGTCATGGCCGTTCGAACCGGCGCTATCAGCGCCCGTAATCTGTCGGGGTTGCTCATTACTCGGCGGCCTGTCCATACGGCACATTCCGGCCACCATAGCGGCGCACACGCAGGTTGCATTGTTCGGCATGGCCGACAAAGCCTTCCAGCAGGCACAGACGTGAACCATAAGCCCCGATCTTTGCGGCCGCTTCGTCCGTCATGATTTTTTGATAGCTGTGCGTCTTGAGGTACTTGCCAACCCAAAGGCCGCCGGTATAGCGCCCTGCCTTCTTGGTGGGCAGGGTGTGATTGGTGCCTATGACCTTGTCACCGTTCGCGACATTCGTGCGCGGCCCAAGGAACAGCGCACCATAACACGTCATGTTCTCAAGGAACCAGTCGTCGCGGTCTGTCATTACCTGCACATGCTCGGACGCGATATCGTCGGCAACCGCCAGCATTTCCTCATAGGTCTCACACAGGATGACTTCGCCATAGTCCTGCCAGCTCACGCGCGCCGTCGCTGCCGTGGGAAGGATTTCCAGAATGCGGTCGATCTCGGAGAGCGTCGCTTCGGCCAATTTGCGCGAGTTGGTCACCAGAACAGCGGGTGAATTGTAACCATGCTCGGCCTGACCCAACAGGTCGGTCGCACACATCTCCGCATCGACGGTCTGATCCGCGATGACCATCGTTTCGGTCGGCCCCGCAAAGAGGTCGATGCCGACACGGCCAAATAGCTGCCGTTTGGCCTCGGCGACAAAAGCATTGCCCGGCCCAACAAGCAGGTGAACCGGGTCGATGGTTTCCGTGCCAATGGCCATCGCGCCCACGGCCTGGATGCCGCCCAGAACATAGATTTCATGCGCGCCGCCCAGGTGCATTGCCGCGATCACCGCCGGGTTCGGTTCACCGTCAAACGGCGGCGTGCAGGCGATGATACGCGGCACACCCGCAACCTTGGCCGTTGCGACAGACATATGCGCAGAGGCAACCATCGGGAACTTGCCGCCAGGCACATAGCAACCAACCGATTGCACAGGGATATTCTTGTGACCGAGGATCACGCCCGGCATGGTTTCGACTTCGATATCAAGCATGCTGTCACGCTGTGCTTGCGCAAAGTTGACGACCTGCGCCTGGGCGAACTTGATATCCTCAAGGTCGCGCGGACTGACCTTGGCGATCAACGCGTCGATCTCATCCTGGCTGAGGCGATAGCTGTCCCGGTCATAGCCGTCAAATTTGTTGGCCAGTTCGCGCACGGCTACATCGCCGCGCTGTTCGATATCCTTGAGCGTGGTGGCCACAACGGCGGCTGTCCTGGCATCGTCTTCGGCACGATCGGCTGCGGGTTTGCCGTGTTTGAGATGGGTTATTGCCATTGCCTTATCCTCGCTTAGTCAGGTCGTGGGGCGGTGCGGTCGCCGCGGTCAAAGGCTTCCCAGCCCTCGCCGTTGAACAGGTCCACACCCAATTGTGCTGCGACATGAGCGAAGTCGACGTTCACCCAATTGTCGACGATCTTGCCATCGACGACTTTCCAGAAATCCATGTAGCGGATTTCGATCCGTTTGCCGGTGGCTTTGATACCAAGGAAGTCGCCGGAATGGGTCGCCTCTTGGCGTCCGAAGGCAGCGGCCCATTCGCCCATGAACAACCGCGCTTCGTCGATGCAGACCTTGTCGGAGAAGGCCGCCTGAAACGGGCGCTGCCAGTTGTCCTGAAATTCGCGCAGACCGGTTTTTGTTCCGCAGCCCTGATTGCCCATCCAGCGAAAGCTTTCCGAAAAAAACTCGCCGATATCGCCAATGCGGTGGTCATTGAGGCCATCCACCATGGCTTCGATAACCGCACGGGTTTCGTCCGTTTTGGACATGTCCGTATCGCGTGTCAGCACCGCTTGTTCTGGACGTGACCCTTTCATCCTGCATCCTCACTTATGAATTCTGCCGCCCGGTATCCGATCATCATCGAGGGCGCGTTGGTATTGGCCGAGGTCACCGCCGGCATGACCGATGCATCCGCCACCCAAAGACCGGGCACACCCGCCACGGCAAGGCGCGGCGTGACAGGGGCGGTACCTTCGCCCATGCGCAATGTTCCAACCGGGTGATAGGCGGTCGCGCCACGGTCTTTGATATGCTGCCGCAACGCGTCATCAGAGGACACCTCCGGCCCTGGAATGACTTCAGGGGCGCGGTATTCTCCGAATTTCGCCCCGTTCATCAGCACCCGCAGGCGTTTGAGCCCGGCAAGCAGTGTCTCGACATCATCGGGGTCTTGAAAAAGACCAAGGTCGATATCGGGCGGGACGTTTGGATCGGCAGACTTCAGACGCAAACGGCCACGTGACTTGGGCCGACACACGCAGACATCCGCGAAATATCCAGACCCGTGGGTAAAGCGACTGCCCTGCCAATCCATCATGAAGGGAATGAAATGGCATTGCACATCCGGTTCGCCCGCTTCACCGCGCGCATTGAAGAATGCACCGCCTTCGACCGTTGGTGACGCGAATCGACCCTTGCGCGTGAACAGATAGCAGAACGGCGCAAGCACCCAAGCGGGCATTTGAGACAGCGTCAGGCCATATCCGGAACCCGGACCGACATAGTGAAACCCTGCGGCCGGGTGATCATGAAGGTTCTCGCCAACCTCTTCCGAGCCATGGGTGACAGAAATGCCAAGATCTTGCAGATGTGCCGCCGGCCCGACCCCTGATCGCATCAGGATCGCAGGCGAACCGATGGATCCAGCCGAAAGGACGATGCCCTTGGACGCGCTGAGTCTCGTGCCGTCGATCAACAGAACGCGCTTGGCCCCCGCATCATCAAACGCGATGCGATCAACCTCTGATCCGGTCCGCACCTCAAGACCGCAAGTTTCTTGCGCCGGCCGCAAAAACGCATCCGCCGCCGACCAGCGACGCCCATCGCGCATGTTGAACCGGAAGGTTCCAGCACTTTCATATTCCGGCGTGGGTGCCTCGTTCCTATTTTCACCAAACAGGCCAGACAGGGCTTGAACCAAAGGATGAACGCTCGTCATCTGCTCTGGTTGAAGTTTCGCTTCCACGGCCTCGAACACGGGCGCGACATCGGGCCATGCCCAGCCCCTGACGTTCCAGCTGTCAAAGTCGTCGCGCCGCCCGCGAAACCAGACCATCGAGTTGATCGACCCTGATCCCCCGAGCATACGTCCACGCGGCACGTTCAATTGTCTGCCGCCAAGGCCCATCTGCGGCGTTGATTTGAACCGCCAGTCCCGCTTGCTGCCCATGAGCCACGCAAGGCCGAAAGGCATCTTGACCAATGGGTGGCTATCCGACGGACCCGCTTCGAGCAACAGCACGCGCCCGGCACCGCGCCGCGCCAATTCGGCCGCGGTGATGCAACCGGCCGAACCCGCGCCAATCACGATGAAGTCTGCATCGGTTCTCATGCGCGTCTTTTCCCTTTTGCAAACGCATCGGATCCGAGCCCAAGCAGCACTTGCGGGACATCCACGAACACCCGGTTGTCCACCAGAAAGTAAATTTCACGCCGCCACCAATCGCGGACACGCAGGAAAACGTGTTTACCGATGGCAACCTGTTCGAGAAACGGTTTGACGTTCACGCCCGCCAACGACGGCCACCCGCCGGGACCGTTCCACATCCTGTTTTCACCCCAGCAGGATCGCCAGGCTGCAATGCCAGGTTTGGCGGCATGCGCGCGGGCACGAACGGATTGAGGATGAGCACGTCCCACCAGATCAGCCTTTCACCGCACCTGCCGTCAGGCCGCCAACGATCTGGCGTTGAAAGAACAGCACCAACAGGAACAGCGGGGCTGTGACGGAAACAACCGACGACACGGCAAACATGACGTTGCCTTTGGTCTGCGTGGTCCCGAGGAAGCTCGCAACCTTCGGGATCATTGTCTGGTTTTCCTTGGACAGCAGCATCGCAGTGACCGCAAAATCGTTATAGGCCAGCAAGAATGAAAACAGCCCCGTTGTGATAACGCCCGGCCACATGACCGGAATGATCACATTGCGAAACGCCTGAAACCGTGTGCAACCGTCGACCATCGCGCTTTCGTCCAGTTCCGCGGGGATGTTCTTGAAAAACGAATGCAGCATCCACAGGGTAAAGGGCTGATTGATCGCGACCAGAACGATGATCGTCGTCGCGGTATGTCCCCACAGGTTCCATTGGAAAAACACCGGCAAATAGCCCGAAACCAACGTGATTGGCGGCATGGCCCGGAAAACCAGCGCGGCGATCAGGAACCAGAACGCATAGCGATAGGTGGACCGGGCCAGGGCATAGCCACCCAGCGTCCCCAGCGTCAAAGAGATCGTGACGACAAAGAAACAGACAATCACCGAGTTCCAGGCGGCACGCCAGAATTCTTCTTGGACCCAGGCGCCGTAATATCCGTCACCGGTAAACCGCGCCCCTGTTTCGATCTCGGTCAATTTGCCGGTCAGGGCGTTGGCCCAGTTCGCCTTGGAAAAGAAATCGCCCTCAACCTTGAACGATCCCCACAATGTCCAGAGAAACGGGAATGCAGCCAGGATCATCCAGATCGCCAGAACCGCAAGGACCAAAAGCGTGATGCCGGTGGGTTGGCGCTTCAATTTGCTAGACATTGCTCACCTACTTTCGATCGAATTCGCGCCACGTGCGCACCAGAACCGGCGACAAGAGAATTGCCACGCCGAGGATCGTCAGCACCGATGTCGCCGCTGCCGACGACAGTTGCCGGGTTTCGCCGCCCAGGTCGTTGTAGATCGCCCAGCTCAGTGACGTCGCATGTGCATTCGCAGCAAAGCTCACAATGGGTTCGAATACGCGGAAGTTGTCCATCAACTGCATCAGCGCGATGAACGTCGTCAGGGGAAGCAGATGCGGGATCACGACGTGCCGGATTTGCAGCCAGCGGTTGGCCCCATCGACGCGCGCCGCCTCCAACGTGTCCTGGTTAACGGATTGAAGACCCGCGTAATAGACGATGAAGGCAAAAGGGGCCGAGTGCCAAACGCCATAGACCATGAGCATGATCCACATGAGCGGCGTTGATGCCTTTACCGACAGGTCAGGATCGCCGGCCAGGTATTGCAGCGTCGTCCCGATGATCCCGCGCGCATCGACCATCCAGAACAGGATCAACGCCCCGACCAGGGGTGTGATCATCATCGGCAAGAGAGAGAAGAAGATCAGCGGTCCGCGCAATGCTTTGGCGGCGCCGTTTACGGCCACGGCAATAATGAACCCGAGCACGATCACCAGCGGAGTCACCACAAAGGTGTAAGTCAACGTGAACCCGATTGCCTTGTAGAAGGGCAAATTCAGCATCTGGCTGCCAAACTCCCGCCAACTGTCAGAGCTGCGCCATGTGGCGCCAACCTCGCCAATCGCAAGATGGTTGCGATCCAGGTAGGTGGTTAATCCGGCAAACTGACCCAGCGGTGCTTCGGCACGCAGCGCCGCCGTGGCCTCCTGGTCAATGGTCGTCGATTCCTTGCACCCAAACAGATCACAGGTTTCCACGGTGCGGATGACCTGTTCATGCTCGACATGAAACGACTGCACGATGACCGAGATGATGGGAAAAAAGATGAACAGCATCATCGCGACGGCGGATGGAAGAACAAACCAGAAGAATGATCTATGTTTCATGGTCCAACAGCCCCCAGGGTGGTCGTGAATGATGATGCATGCGGTGGCGCGGGGCAGGCATCGCTGCCCCCGCGCACAGGCGTTTCCTTACTTGAGGAAACCTTTTTCAATCGCGGCGGCTGTGTATGCGGCCTCAACATCGGCCAGCGCCTGCTCTGCGGATTCCTTGCCCAGCAAAAAGTCCGACAGGTTGTCACCAAGTGCGGTGTGCAGCAGCCCCATATACGGCAGCATCGGGTATGACGTGGTGCCAGCAGCGATGGCGGCAAAGACTCCGTCATTCACCGGTGCCGGCGTGTAGCCATCGATCATCCAGACCGCCTGGCTCATGGTTTCGTCATTCAGGATCGCCGGGCTGGTGCCGTGCTTCATCGCAAGGAACGTCGCAACCGCGTCTTCTTCCGAGATGTTCTTGGCCACGGTCCAGCCGTCCCACCACAGGGTGGATGCCGGGATCGAGCCGCCGCCAACGGTCAGCGGACCGCCGACGGTGATGTTGGAATAGACCTGCTCTTCCGCGCCTTCGTCATCCATCAGGGCGCCCATGCGGGATCCCCACATGTTCATGATCATGACGTTGCCCGCTTCCATTTCAGCGCCTGTCGCGTTGGAATCATGGGTCAGGAAGTCAGGGTTCATGTATTCGGTCAGCGCCTTCATCATGTTGAGTGCGGCGACACCCTGTTCATTGTTGATGGTCGCTTCGGCCGATCCCGGCGCAAAGAACTCTCCGCCGTGGCCGATATACATGTTCACGAATTCCTCAGCCAGGTTCCAGCCCGCCGCATAGGCGCCGCCAACCGGATACTGGCTGATGCCGGCCGCACGGATTTTTTCAGCGGCCGCAAGCACGTCTTCATATGTCTGCGGAACATCGACGCCGATCTCTTCCAGCACATCCTTGCGATAGGCCAGGGTCTGCGCATTTGCCATGAATGCCACCGCCATGATGTTCCCATCGATGGTGATCAGCCGGTTCTTGGGAATGTCCTGCCCATGTTCGGCGACAAGATCATCAAGCGGCCGGATGACATCTTCGTTGATCAGCGCGACAACAGAGGAGTTGGCGATTATCGCAGAGGAGTATTCAGCAGGATTGCCCTGCATACCGGCGAGATTGATTTTCTGGTGATCCGCCGTCAAGTTCGCCTTGACCTCGCCGCCGGTGCAGGCTGCGGCGCCATTCGCCACCGTGTGAATTGCCGGAAATTCATTGCCGACAATGCTGACATTGCCGGAAATCTGACAATCGGCATGGGCCGATCCTGCCATGAGGGCCAAACCGCTGGCCAATGCGACATGTCTTAGAAACATTTTCCTCTTTCTCCCTATTGATGGATGCACCTTCGAAGCCTGCACCCGTTGCCCCTGCCGCGGCAGGGAATGACGGGGCTACCCCCCGATACGCGCACCTGTTTCTGCTTCGAACAGGTGACAGTGCTCGTTGGCGACCTCGATCGACACGATGTCGTCGATTTCCGCCCTGTAATTCTTGTCCGCCTTGACCGAGACCAAGGCGCCGCCAATGCGGACGCTGACCATCGTCGCGTCCCCCAAAAGCTCCATCGTATAGATCGGCGCGTTGATCTGCCCGCCGCTTGGGACGACCCTGGCGTCTTCGGCGCGGAACCCGAGCGTCACAGCACCATCTGTCGCGTCAAGTCCGGCGATTTCGACGTTGTCGGCGCGAAAGACCCCGTCCTTGATCGACCCGTCCATAAGGTTCATCGCCGGATTGCCGATGAAGCTGGCGACAAACGCATTCGCGGGATTGTCATAGATTTCAACAGGTGTGCCGACCTGCTGCACCACGCCCTCCTTCATGATCACGACCCGATCCGCCAGTGTCATCGCTTCGATCTGGTCATGGGTCACGTAGATCGTCGTGACGGCCAGCTCGTGTGACAGGTTCTTGATCTGCGCGCGGGTTGAAACCCGCAGCTTCGCATCAAGATTGGACAGGGGTTCGTCCATCAGGAATACGTTCGGTTCCCGTACCACCGCACGGGCAAGCGCGACGCGCTGGCGCTGACCACCTGACAATTCGGCCGGCTTCCGGTGCAGGAAATCATCAAGTTCGACCATGGCGCTGGCCCTGCGGACTCTTTCATCGTGGGTTTTGGGGTCAACCCCACGCACGCGCAGCGGAAAGCGAATGTTTTCATAGACATTCATGTTCGGGTAGAGCGCATAGCTCTGGAACACCATCGCGACATCGCGGTCTTTCGGCTCAAGATCATTGACCCGCTTGCCGTCGACCAGGATGTCGCCCTCGGTGACATCCTCAAGTCCGGCAATCATCCGCATCGTCGTGGTTTTGCCGCACCCAGACGGCCCGAGAAGAACCAGGAACTCCTTGTCGGCAATTGTAAGGTCAAACTCGTGAACACCCACGAACGACCCCCAGCGCTTGGACAAATTGCGGAGCTGAATTTCGGCCATATCTTCCCCCTGACGAAATGCAGACAATTTTTGCATGCGATTGCAAAGAACATAGACAGCGGGCGGATTGTTTGGCAACCTGTTTTTGCAAACGCATTCAAAACAGCAGGCCAAAGGCAGAAAGTGCGCCGATGAAAAGCAAATTCACAAATGAAAAACAGCTTGTTAGAGACTACTACGCATGTCTCGACGGTGCGCGCGAAGGCGATGTTCCAACGGCATTGGAAGCCTTCACATCAAAGGATTATCGTTGGCGCGGGTTTCATCCGTTCGGTGAAATCCTATCTGCCCGCGCGGTCGCCGAATCGTTCTGGCAACCCCTGCGAGCCGCTTTGACCTCGACGCAGCGCCGCATGGATGTCTTCATGGCGGGGCAGAATACGATTGCGGAACATGGTGGGATCTGGGTCGTTTCGATGGGCCATTTGATGGGTCTGTTCGATCGGTCCTGGCTCGGTATCCCCCCAACCGGCAAGATCGCCATGTTGCGCTATTGCGAGTTTCACCGCGTCGACGGCGACAAGATCACCGAAACGGCGATGTATTTAGACATCCCGCACCTGATGGTGCAGGCCGGGTTGCACCCCTTTCCGGCGCAAACCGCCGCGCATCTGGTGCAACCCGGCCCCATGACCCATGAAGGCCTGATGTTCGAACAGCAGGATCCTGCCGCGGGGCGGAAAACCCTCGCCGTCATCGAAGACATGATCCGCGACCTGGGCCAATGGGACAGCGGGATCGGGCTGGAGGACGAACTGCGCCGCACATGGGCAGAAGACATGATCTGGTGGGGGCCGGAAGGTATCGGTGCGACCTACACAATCGAACGCTACGCAAAACAGCATTCCGGCCCGTTCCGGGCGACGCTGACCAACCGGTCCAAGACATCCCACATCGCCCGATTGGCCGAAGGAAATTTCGGAGGGTTCTTCGGCTGGCCGAATTTTACCGCCACGCCGTCAGGCGGTTTCATGGGAATGCCCGCAACCAACACCCCCGGCGAATTCCGCGTGATCGACATCTACCGGCGAGACGGCGACAAACTGGCCGAAAACTGGGTTTTCATTGATCTTCTGCATTTTTGGAACATGCAGGGGATCGACATTCTGGCGCGCATAACGGGCATCCAGGCCGGCCGCGAAACAGGTGCACGGGGGACCCGGTTATGATTGACGCGCATCACCACCTTTGGGACCTTTCCGCGGTTCACTACCCGTGGCTGATGGCGCGCGGCGTTGAACGGTTTTTCGGCGATCCGACACCCATTCAACGCGACTACCTCATCGGGGAATTCCGCGATGAGGCCGCGGCTCTTGGGGTCACGGCCTCGGTTCATGTTCAGGTGGGTGCGGAAAACAGCCTGGCCGAGGCCCGCTGGGTGCAATCCGTCGCTGACGCCAATCCCGACTGGCCGTTGAAACAAGTGGTTTTTGTCGATCTCACGGCGGATGATCTGGATGCCCGGCTGGATGCCTTTCAGGCACTGCCCAGCGTTGCCGGAGTGCGTCAGATTGTTGGTCGTGCCCCCGGCGAAGACGCGGTGACGGGAACGAACACCCTGCTCGACAACCCCGCCTTTGTTGCTGGTCTGCAAAACGCCGGGCAACGCGGGCTGAGCTTTGATCTTCAACTGATACCGGAACTGATGGGAAAGACCGCCGACTTGCTGGCGCGCGCGCCCGATACCGCCGTCGCGCTTTGTCACGCGGGATCTCCACATGACCGGTCCGGCGACGGGTTGGCGCACTGGGCAGGCGAACTCTGCGCGCTCTCCGATCTGCCGCAGGTGCGTTGCAAGCTGTCTGGCCTGGGCATGTTCGATCACGATTGGGTATCCGAGCGTTTCCGCCCCATTGTCGAAACCTGCCTTGATCAATTCGGCCCGGACCGCGTGATGTTCGGATCGAATTTTCCGGTGGACAAGCTGTATTCCGACTATGCCACGCTGGTTCACGCCTATCGCGACCTTGTTCCGCGCGAGATGCAACAAGCGGTTTTCAACGATACCGCAGCAGGCTTCTACGCGATGTTTCAAGGTAATGCGGCCACGCGTCCAACTGGTTAAAATATCCCTGTCTCCCGTGCGAACATACCTGGTGAACGGTTGCCTTGGTGAGTTTGGCCGCAGAGCCGGAAATGCCAAACCGCAAAAAAGCCATCTGCATCGCAGCAATGGACCTGCTTCGCACCCGAAGGAATGCCGCGTCAGCAATTCCTGCCGGGCAGAAGGCGCGTTTTCCGCCAGCGGTGCTTGGCAACCCCTGTCGGCCAGAAAGCCGGATTGAAAGGCCCGGATGACGGCTCCGAGCCCGGCCCGTGAATGCGATATGTGCGCCGCATGCGCACGCCGCGCGAAAATCGCTGCACAGGCCGGGCAGCTACCGCTGCGCGAAACGTATCCGGCGGTTCTTTGGGCGCAGTGTTCCGGTCAACTGAATGACGCCGTTTTCCATGATCTACTTGCCTGCCTGGGCGTTTTGATCGGCCGCCGTCATGCCAGCGGGATTGATATTCTCAGGACAAGCGGCAAGCACCGGACCATCGTCATAATCCAGAACAAGCAATTGCACCGGGCTGTCACATTCCGGCTTCCATCCGTTCGGACCAAGAACGCGCAGCAGGAGGCGCGGGCCATCCGGCAGGTCGATCAACCCGACCACGTATGGTGCAAGCCCGGCCAGCACACCGGGGGCCGCGTGGATGATGGTCGCGGCGTAGAGCGCGCCGGTTGTCGGCAGGTTTTCGGCGCGAAAGGAGGTGCCGCCACAGCCGCAGGCGCAAGGCGGCGGGAAGTGGGCCTGCCCGCAAGCGTTGCAGACGTGCATCTGCGGCGCGCCGGATGTCAGGCCAGCCTCGTAACGCGCAATGCCCATGGCGTGCATCGGGGCGACCGGGCGCAGGCCGGGGATGCGCAGCCGGTTCACGACGCCCCCCCGGCCGCCAGGATGTTGACCATTGCACCATTGTACTTTCCGGTTTCGCAGGCCTGCAGGGCATGGCGCGCATCCTTGACCTGCCGCGCGCCCGCAACGCCGGTCAGCTGGAGGTGAAGCTCCATGAGATCATACAGCGCCGTCACGCCGGTGGGATGGCCACGCGACAGGAGCCCGCCCGAGACATTGACAGGGTGCGCCCCGCCCAGCGCCGTGGTCCCATCGGCCGCAGCGCGCCCGCCCTGGCCCGGCGCGGCAAGCCCAAGGGTTTCGACACTGATGGCTTCGACCACCGTCATGGGCGCGTAAAGCTCGAACAGGTCCATGTCCTTCACGCCCAGGCCGGACTGCCGCAGTGCAGATTCAGCCGCCTTTGCCAGCGACCCATAGGGCATGACCGGTCCGGGATGCCCGCTGGTCTGAAACCCACCATCATGGGCAAAGGCCGAACCGGTCAGCACGGTATAGGGCCGCCCGGAATCCTCGGCCGTGGCGCGATCACACAGGACCAGGCAGGCGGCGCCATCACCACGCGGTGACACATCGTAAAGCCCCATGGGCGCCACCACGGGCCGTGCGCTCAACACCTCCGGGATGGTCAGATCGCCGGTGAATTGCGCAAGCGGGTTCTGTGCGGCATGGCGGCGGTTCTTGACCGCGATCGCGGCCAGATCGGCACGGGTGCCACCGGTGTCATGCAGCCAGCGCTGCGCGTCCATCGCATACCATGACAGCGGCGTCGCACCTGACGGCGTCTGATACCCGACATCGCCGGTAGAGCGGATCGCACCATCCATTGCCGTGGCCGTGTCAATCCCGGTTTCCATCCAGACCCCAAGCGCCAGCGCCACCGAGGCGCGGCCCCGGGCAATTTCGGCAGCGGCGGCATCAAAGGCCAATCCGCCGGTCCATCCGCCCGTGCCGCTTTCGACGACCTTGCCGGCGTTGCGAAATCCCAACCGGGCGGTCGCGTAGGAGGAAAACAGCCGCTGCGCGGTCCCCGGACCCGGCGCGCAGAAGCTGAGCGCCTCGACCGCAGCGCGGCCAACCCCGGCATCATGCAGCGCGCCGCGCACAGCCTCATCCAGAAGATCAAGATCGGTACGGTCGGTTTTGGCCTGCCAACGGTCGACGCGCGTCGCACCGGCGCCAAGAATGCAAATCTGCCCTGTCATGGTGTCAGGTTACATCCAGCGGCCAAGGTATTCTACGGCCTGCCTGCGGCTGCATGGGTGACTTTCCCCAAGATAACCGGGCCTGACCATCCGTGGTCCGGTCCCGTGCCTGCAACAGCCCGGCCGATGATCGGGCGAAGGGCGTCGGTGTCCGGCGTATCACTCATGACTGCTCCTCTCGAAACATCGCCAGTGCTTCGATCTCCACCAGCGCGCCGGGCACCATCAGATCGGCGCGCACGGTCGAGCGTGTGGGCAGTTCCGGCCCCGGAAACGCGGCGGCATAGGCGTGGTTGAATGCGGCAAAATCCTCGACCCGGGCCAGCCAGATCGTCGTCTTGGTGACATCCGACAGGTCCAGCCCATGTTCGGCCAGCAGATGCGCGATGTTCTCGACACAAACCCGCGTCTGGGTCGCCACATCCTCGCCCTTGATTGTCATGTCAGGCCCAAAAGGCAATTGGCCGGACATATAGAGAAACCCGTTCGCCTTGCGCGTCAGTGCGAAATGCGGGCGGCGGCCATCAACCGGCGGCGGGGCAAGATCACGAGAAGCCGTCATGCGGAGATATCCTTTCTCTCAAGGATGAGGTCACTTGCCTTTTCCCCGATCATGATCGCGGCGGCGTTGGTATTGGCGGAAATCAGGCGCGGCATGACAGAGGCATCGGCAACGCGAAGCCCTTTGATGCCGCGCACCTTCAGGTCAGGCGACAGCACCGCCATCGGATCATCGTCCCGGCCCATCCTGGCCGTGCCGACGGGGTGGTACATTGGAAAGGCCATGGCGCGAATGGCCGCTTCCAGCGCTTCGTCGCTCTGGACATCCGGCCCCGGCAAGCGCTCGCCGCGATTGACGCTCGCCATGGGCTCGGCGGCGAAAATCGCGCGCACGATCCGTATGCCGCGGATCAGCGCCGCCACATCGTCATCGCTGCCCAGAAGCTGGTGTTCGATCACCGGCGGCGCGCCCGGGTCGCTTGACGCCAGCGTGATTTGCCCGCGCGCGTTGGGGCGGCAGACATTTACCGCTGCGCCACATGCGCGCTCCTTGGCGAGCGTGGCCCCTTCGGTGCCGAAATCATAGGCGAAGGGCGAGAAATGGATCTGCAGGTCGGGAATGTCGAGCTCGGGCCGCGACTTGATAAAGCCGACAACATGGGCAATGCCGGTGGTGGCAGCACCCTTGCGCATCAAGGCGAACTCGAACCCATGCCGCAGGTAATCCAGCACGCCGGTTTCGGCGTTCAGCGTCGGGCTGTCCACGTTATAGCTGACGATGACGCCGGGATGCTCCTGCAGGTTCTGGCCCACGCCGGGCAGGTTGGCCTTCACCGCGACCCCATGGGTCGCCAGCATCTCGGCATCGCCGATGCCCGAGAGCATGAGCAGTTTCGGCGTGGCGATGGCGCCTGCCGACAGGATCACTTCCTTTCGGGCTTTCACCGTCTGCGTTTGCCCTTTGCGGATAAAGGTGACGCCGGTAGCGCGGCCCTCCTCGATTTCGATCCTCTGCACCACGGCGCGGGTCAGAACCCTGCAATTGCGGCGCAGGGCAGCGCGGTGCAGATAGCTGCGCCCCGTGGATGAACGCAGGCCGTTCCTGATATTGGATTGGCTGTGTCCCAACCCGTGAAAGAACGCTCCATTGCAATCGTCGTTGCGCGGGATACCGGAATTGATCGCCGCGTCGATGAACATCTGGTTCACCGGACGGCCCGCGCGGGTGTCATCCACGCCGATGGGGCCATTGCCGCCATGCCAGTCATTCGCCCCGCGCGCGTTGTTTTCCGCGCGACGGTAGTAGGGAAGAACACCCTCGTAATCCCAGCCGGTCGCGCCCAATTGTGCCCAGCCATTATAGTCCTCGGCCGTGCCGCGCACATAGACCATTCCATTGATGGCCGACCCACCGCCTATGATCTTGCCTGCGGGCCAGATATCTTCGCGCATGTTGCGCGAAGGATCCGGTCTGACCGCATAGCGCCAGTCAAATCTGGAGTTTCCAACGGCTTTCATCTGAAGCGCGGGAATGTAGGAATAGGGATGAATATCCCAGCCACCGGCCTCCAGTACCAGCACCGAATGCCGCCCGGCCTCCGA
This sequence comes from uncultured Rhodobacterales bacterium, assembly GCA_964351155.1. GTDB lineage: Bacteria > Pseudomonadota > Alphaproteobacteria > Rhodobacterales > Rhodobacteraceae > CAYGNE01. Next base: position 18,528 of record CAYGNE010000013.1, read on the forward strand.
CAACCGTGCGGCAATCACGGCGCCCGCCGTGCCGCCGCCAATCACGATATAATCATAGTCTTTCATGTCACACTTCCAGCCAGTCGCGACGGATGTCGGGATGGTTCTCAAATTCTTCGGGCGTCCCTTCAAAGACGATGTCACCATGCCCCATCACATAGATGCGGTCTGCCACATCGAGCGCGATATCGAGCTTTTGTTCGACCAACAGAATGGCCAGACCGTCCTCTTTCAACTCATGCAAGATGCGCGCGATGTCCTGTACGATGCGCGGAGCCAGCCCTTCGGTCGGTTCGTCGATCAGGATCAGTTTGGGGTCTGACAAAAGCGCGCGGGCCATCGCCAGCATCTGTTGCTCTCCCCCCGAAAGCACACCGGCATCTGTGTTCATCCGTTCGGCCAGGTTGGGAAAGCGCCGATGCACGCGGGCCATGTTCCACAACGCGCCTGCCCGGGGTTTTTCGCGCACCAGGGCAAGGTTCTCAGCAACGGTCAGGCCCGCGAAAATCTCGCGATGTTCCGGCACATAGGCAATCCCGCTGCGCGCCACTTCATGGGTGGGCATCTGCGCCAGATCATCGCCGTCGAAAATGATTTCCCCCGTGGTCTGGACTTCGCGCATGATCGACTTGATCAGGGTGGAGCGCCCGACGCCGTTGCGTCCCACAAGCGCCACCACCTCGTGGCTGTTCACCCGCAGATCAACGCCGTGCAGCACATGGCTCTTGCCGTAAAAGGCGTTGAGCTTCCTGGTTTCAAGCATGATCCGCCCCCAGATAGGCCTCTTGCACCTTTGGGTCGTTGCGGATTTCCTCGGGGCGGCCGGTGGCAATCACATGGCCGCGCACCAACACGGAAATCCGGTCCGCCAGGGAAAACACAACGCCCATGTCATGTTCGACGATCACCAGGGTGCGCCCTTCGGTCATCTGCTTGATCCGCTCGATGGCGCGGGTGGTTTCCGCGCGGCTCATTCCGGCCGTGGGTTCATCAAGCAGCACGACCGACGGATCGCCCGCGATGGTCATCGCAATCTCAAGGCTGCGCTGATCGGCATAGGCCAGTTCGCCTGCCTGGGTGTCGGCACGGCTTGTCAGATCAGAGCGTTCAAGCAAATCATCGACATCCGCCCGCAGCGCCCGGTTCCCCATCGGAAACCGGAAAGGGGAAACACCGTATCCGTGGGACCGCAAGAGCGCGCGCATCAGGTTGTCACGCACCGTCAGCCCGGCAAAAAGGTTCGACACCTGGAAGGAACGGGACAAACCGCGCCGTGCCAGCAGTTGCGGTGATGTTCCGCCGATTTCCGCGCCCTTCATCCGGATAGAGCCCGAACTCGGCCGCAGCCTGCCGGAGATCAGGTTGAACAGGGTCGATTTGCCGGCGCCGTTGGGGCCGATGATTGCAAGGCGTTCGCCGGTTTCAACAGAAAGGTTCGCGTCGCGGATGATCTCGGTCTTGCCAAAACTCTTGCACAGGTTTTCGAGGACAAGCTCACTCATGCGTCCGCCTCCGCCTTGACCTGTCGGAAAAACCACGCGCTTCCCACCAGGGCTGCACCGGCAACAATCCAGGGCAGCGCGGATTTCGGATCAACCGTCACCCAGAAGATGTTGATGGCACCCCCCGCATCAAAGCCAAGGGCCGCCCCGAGCGATGTGGTCATTTCCACGATCATGATCAGCCCCAGCCCCGCCAGCAGAAAACCTGCAACAAGCAGGGCGTCGCGGCGTGGTTTGGCGGTGCCGCGATCACGGACATATCGCGACCAGAGCTCATCGATGATCCCGGCAAGCCCGAATGGCGCGTAAAGCACGATGACGATAAAGACCAGGCCGAGATACAGCAGCCATGCGCTGGTGTAATCGGGCAAGACCTTGTCCAGCACAGACAGGAAGATCGCCCCCAGCACGGGGCCAGGGAAATGTCGCGCGCCGCCAATGACGCACATGAAGAGCGCAAAGGCCGAGGTCTTGAGTGAGAACTGATCGGTCGAGACCTGCTCGATGTTGAGGGCGTGCAGCGCCCCCGCCAACCCTGCGAACCCGCCTGCGATAACCAGCGCGATCAGGCGGACATGCCATGTCGACTGGCCCGAAAAGCGCACGCGCTCGGCGTTTTCGCGCGTCGCCTCGGCCAGCATGCCAAAGGATGTGCGGCGCAAGAGCCAGATCAGCCCAGCCGCAATCAACGCCCAGGTCAGAACCAGCCAATAGGCCTCGCGCTGCGGGCCGAAACTCGCCAGTCCAAACAGGAAATCATCATAGGCCCGGTCGATCCCGATACCGCCTTCGCCGCCAAAAACGGAATCGAAGGCAACGGCCAGGTAGATCACCAACTGGCTGATGGCCAAAGTGATCATGACAAACGCGACCCCCGTGCGCCCTGCCAGGAAAAGCCCCAGCAGAAACGCGGTGGCGGCACCGATACCAAAGGCCGGCACAGGGGTAAGCCAGACCGGCCAGCCGCTCCAGCTGCCGCCATCGGCGGCCAGGATGATATGGCTGGCGGCAAAGGCGCCCGCGCCGAAGAACACCGCGTGACAAAAGGACAAAAGCCCGGTTTGGCCCAGCACGATGTTATAGCTGAGCGCGAGCACGACCCAGACAAGGGTTTGCGTGGCAATGGTGATCATCGTGTTGCTGCCCGCGTAATAGGGCAACAGCACCAGCGCGATCAGTGCCGCCAAAAGGGCGAGGATACGAAACATCACAGATCCCTCTGGCCAAACAGGCCACGCGGTCTGATCAGCAGCACGATCAGCATCAGCAGATACGGCAGGATGGGGGCAAAACTGGTGGTGTTGAACCGGGCGAGATCGGCCAGGAACGTGCCGCGCTCGGGCGCCCCGAACAGCGCGATGACAAGCGGTTCCGCCGAAAGCTTGTATGTGGTCGCGGCCGTGTCGATCAGCCCCAGCGCCAGGGCAACGATCAGCGCGCCATTCAGAGACCCCAGGCCGCCGACCACGACAATCACGAACAGCAACGGCGTGATGCGTTCCGCCATCACAGGATAGACGCCCAGCAGGTTTCCAGCCATCAGGCCTGCCAGTCCGGCCACGGCGACCCCGGCCGCAAACACCCAGTCGTTCACCCGGTCAAGGTCGTAACCCATGGCGCGCACCATCTGCGGCCTTGACTGCGCAGCCGAAAGGATCAACCCGATGCGCGTGCGTTTCAGGGTCAGCAGGATCACCGCGAACAGCAGGACCGAGACAGCGAGGATGAAAAACCGGTAGATCGGGAAATCCAGCCCGCCCACGTTGAACAAGGCGCCGGTCATTTCATCCGGGATGCGGTAAGGCACGGCAAGCCGGCCCCAGATGATCTGTACCCCTTCGGTGATGACCATGGCGGCCCCGAATGTCACCAGGAGCTGGCCGACCTGGTCCTCAATCGCCAAACGGCTGATCAGCACCCGCCGAAAGGCCACACCTGCCAGACCCAGAACCCCCGGCACAACGATCAGTCCGGCCCAGAACCCGGCCCATACAGAGACCTGGTAGCCCAGATAGGCCCCCAGCATGTAAAAACTCGCATGCGCGAAATTGATCACCCCCATCATGCCGTAGATCAGCGTCAGGCCTGCGGCGAGCATGAACAGGAGCATGCCAAAAAGCGTGCCATTCAGAAGTACAAAAGGAAGGATTTCCATCTAAACCTCTTGGGTCAGCGTGGCAGTGCGGCAAGAAACAGCAAACATGTCCGAAGGCCGCGCGGGCCCCCGGACGGGATGTGATCGGCTCAGGGTTTTTCGATTTCGCAGGTCGGTGCCAGCGCCATCGTTTCGGCAGGAATGATCTTTTCGGTTTTCCAGCCGAACCCGATGTCGTCCCCTTTATAGAGCACGGTTGCCGGGGCCGCCCTGTCCACACCTATGATGAAATAGGGGATGATCATCTGGTTGTCTTGGGCGCGCACATATCCCGCGCCACCTGCCGTGGTCAGCTCGACCCCGCCGACAGAGCCCATGGCAACCTTGGGCTCGGCGCTGCCCGAAGCCTCGATCGCGCCGACGATGCCGTCCACCAGCATGCGATACCGGTCGATACCCCAGCTTGTCTTGGCGACATCCCGGTAGGTTGCATTCAGTTCCTCGAGCACCGGGACACCGCCCGTGTCATTCTCGTCATACTCGAACGGGGCGATCACCCTGGCGGCCTCGAACTTGTCGGCACCGACGGCGGCCATCGTGCTGGGGTCCGGCCCGTAAAGCGTTGCGAACTGCACGTCCAGACCGCTGTCGACAGAGGCATTCAGCAGGCGGATCAGATCTGGTCCGAAATTGCCGGTCATCACGACCCTGGCGCCCGACGATTTGATCCGGGCAACCAGCGGCGTAAAGTCCTGCACCTGCCCGAAGGGCGCGATCATCTCGGACCCCACAATCTCGATCCCGGCCTTGCCCGCAAGATCCTTGAAGGACGCATCCACTGTCTGACCGAAAGAGAAATCGGGATTGATGGTGAACACCGGGCCTTCGATGCCCAGTTCCTTCATGCCCGAAATCAGCGCGTTCAGCTTCATCTCGACAGTCGGATCGAACACCGCCTGATAGTAGTCGCAATTCTCGGTTGTGATCGCATTGTCCCCTGCCGAATGCGCGAGAAACGCCATCTCCGCGCCTTCGTTGCGGCGGTTGTGCTTGCGGATGAAGTTGGTGATCGCCGTGGCATGTTGTGGCCCGATTCCGTTGATCACGTAATCAACACCCTCATCGGCGGCGCGCTGCATCTGCTGCGCGGTCTTTTCCACGTCCCATCCGTTATCGAGGCCGATCACCTCGAACATCTGGCCGCCCAGAACGCCGCCCGCGTCATTCACGCGGCCAAACAGAAACTGGAAGCGTTCCAGAATATCGCCACCGTTTGCGGCCAGCGGGCCGGACAGCGGTTCGATCACCGCGATCTTGATCGTGCCCTCGGCAAGCGCGGGGGTGGCGAGCGCCGTCGTTCCGGCCAGTGCAAGGGCAAGCAATGATTTGATCTTCATGACAGGGTTCTCCCGTTGGATTATTGTTGTTCTCAGGCTAGCGCGGCACGGAACCGTATACTTTTTGCAAAGCGTCAAAAAACTTTGCGATGCCCCGGCCACATGTTTCAGGCCCGATAAACGCTATCCGCCACCAGACCCGCGCCATTCACAAGGGACGCGCGGTCAGGGGCGGGGAACCGAACGACTGCCAATCCTGCCGGCAAATTCAGTCATTCTCGTCTCCTTCGAAACTCACCGGGCGACGCGGTGTGCGGTCAATCACGCAGCGGACAATATCGGGCCGGGTATAATGCCCGGCGCTGTCGACAAACATCTTGAACCCTTCGATCTGGTCATAGTCGACATTGCCATGCACCAGCATCTCGGTATCGGGGTCCGATTTGGCGACCCAGTTGCCCCGGCAATCAATGACCCCCGACATCCCGCCACCGGGCGCGAGCAGCCCGGTGCTGCCGCCATCGCCCAACGCCGCGATCATCGCGGGGGTATTGATGGCCGTGACCGTGACCACGAAACACTGCGCTTCAAAGGCATAGTGGCACATTGCATGTTCCATGATGCCGTCAATGCCCGCGATGCCGCCGGGCCACTGGGCCACATGGATCTGCTCGCCCTGCCCCTGAACAGCATAACGATAGAGCGCGTTGGAATGCTCAAAGCAGATCAGCCCGCCAAGCCGCCCGATATCGGTTTCAAACAGCGGAAAGTCACGCCCGTCGCCCATGCCCCAGATCATCCGTTCATGATGTGTGGGCATGACCTTGCGCCGCCGCCCCAGCAACCCGGTCGCACCAAAGAAGGCCTGCGTGTTGTAAAGCGTATCACCTTCGCGTTCGCTCAGCCCCATGACGACATGGATGCCGTGGTCCTGTGCCGCCCGGGCAAGGGCCGCGATTTCCGGACCATCCATCGACACGCCCTTGCGCAGATAGCCAGCCTTCAGGGGACGTGCGGTTTGCGCGTCGATATGCAGGCTGTAGAACGGATAGCCCGACAGGAACACCTCGGGAAACGCAATCAGGTCAGAGCCCGCCGCCGCCGCATCGCTGATCGCATCCAGCGCCTTTGGAAGTGTGGCACCCGGTCCGTCCGGTTCGGGGGCGAGTTGCGCGGCGGTAAGCGTCAGCTGGCGTTTCATTGGCTCAGAGCCTCCTTGTAAGTCTCGCGCAGGTCGCGTTTGCGGATCTTGCCGCTGTCTTCGCGCGGCAGGCTTTCCACGACGATGAGCTTGCGCGGGATCTTGTACGCGGCAAGGCGGTTCCTCAGGCCGGCAACCAGATCCGCTTCGCTCGGATGATGACCCTTTGCCGGCTCGACCAGGGCAATCACCCCTTCGCCCAGATCGGGTTGCGGGACACCGAACACGGTGCAATCGCCAACCCCCTCCAATGTGATCAATTCCTTCTCGATCTCCGCGGGATAGATATTTGCGCCACCCGAAATCACGATATCCGCGCTGCGGTCGGTCAGATAGATAAAGCCGTCTTCGTCAACATGGCCGATATCCCCCAGCCCAACGTAGCCGGGCCATCCGTCAACCTGCTCGCTGCCCTCGCGATTGTGATAGGTAAAGCTGGTGGTGCTGTCAGAGTGACAGATCAGCCGGCCGGTTTCACCGGTGCCCAACGCGCGGCCCGCGTCGTCGATGACCCTGACCACGCATTCGCCAGCGGCGCGGCCAATCGTACCGGGGCGGCGCAGCCAGTCCTGCGATGTCGAACAGCCGATGATGCCGGTTTCCGTCCCGGCGTAATATTCAAGGATGATCGGGCCGAACCAGTCGATCATCGCCTGTTTGACAGGCACCGGGCACGGCGCGGCCCCATGGCAGATCGCAACAAGGTGCCGGGGATCGAACATGGCGCGATCTGCTTCGGGCAAGGCAAGCAGCCGCGAAAACATCGTCGGCACCATATGCGCGTGGCTGACCTGAAAGACCCGCATCAGATCGAGCGCTTCTCCGGCATCAAAGCGCGGCATCAGGATCAGGTCCATGCCCAGTGCCCAGGCATTCGTGGCATGGGCGTTGGGGGCAGAATGATAGAGCGGGCCGGGCGCCAGGGCGACGTGTCCGCCTGCCCCACCGGCCAGCCCGAACGCGGTCAGGGTCCGGCCGCGCACCCGCGCCCAGACGTCATCGCCCAGCGGCGCGCGTTTGACACCCTTTGGATTGCCCGTCGTGCCGGAGGTGTAAAAGATGCCGCCGCGATTGCCGGGCATCGGGGCACCGTCATATTCGGATAGGCTTGCCAGGTCATCCCAATGGAACCAATCGCCCTTCGGATCGGCGATCTGGACCTTGGGATAGGCCCGCGCGATCTCCGGCGGGGTCGGCACGGCCATGACGTGGCGCGATGCGCCGTGTTCCAGACCGGCACGCGCAAGCAAAACATCGTGCCCCACCAACACCTTTGCGGCGCAATCGTTCAGGATATAGTCCAGCTCCGCACGCGTGAGATGCCAGTTCAAAGGCACCAGGTAGGCCCCGAGCAGCCCGCAGGCCCCCGGCAGGCTGAGAAAGGCGAAATCGTTCCACAACAGGCCTGCGACCACGTCATTCTCGCCCACGCCCTTTGCGGCAAGCCAGCCGGCCAGACGCCGCGCATCCGCGTCGATCTCTTCCCGCGTGGCCTTGCGAGCCCCCGAAAAAACGGTCTGTGGCTTTGTCATTGAAACCCTCCTGCGCCTGATGAATACTATGGCCGTGTGCCGCAGGTCTTTTGCGCATTCGGCGCAGTGTTATGCCGAACGTGACACCAGGTTATCCGAATGAGAGCTTCCTCACATGGCAAAAGACATCAATATGCTGGTCTATGCGCCGCATTCGTTTGAAGTCGTCGATGTGCGCCCGATCGGCGCGGCCTCATTGGTTCAGACCCGCACGCGGCAAGGCGGATCAAACGGGTTTCGCAACACCATCAGCCTTGGTGGCGGGCTATTTGCAAGCTGGGCCTCGGTGCAGCGCGCCGCGCCGGTGGACGAGGAATACGACAGCAACGGCAGCATCAAGATCAACCTGCGCATTGATGGCGACAGCGTGATTTCGGGCAAGAACCACGGACCTTACGCGGTCACGCCGATGATGTGTTCGGCGCTGCTTCAACCCAGGGGGCGCAGCAAATTCGAACGGTTCGAGGCCGGCGCGCACGAGAAATCCGTCACCATCTCGGCCACGCGCGAACATCTGGTCGAAGAGCTTGGCCTTTCGGCGGACAGCTTTGATGGCGCGCTGCACGCATTTCTTGTCGGGCAGCCCTATGAATTCACCTTCCTCAAAGCCGATTTCAACATCGCGCTGAAACAGGCCGCCGATGCCTTCTTTGACCCGGATGAAGACCCTTTCGCGCTTGGTCTTTTGCTGCGATCGCGTGCACATGACATCCTGCGGCTGTTCTTTGAACAGATGCAGACCGGCAAGGCCCAGGCGCGAGGTTTTCGCCAGCCTGAACTGGACATGATCGAACACGTCAAGGCGCTTTTGACCGAAAACCTGGATATGTCGCTTTCAACAGCCGAAATCGCCACCAAGGTGGGCAGCAGCGCATCCCGGCTAACCAGATTGTTCAAGGCGGTCGAAGGGCGCACGGTCAGCGAATTCATCGCCGCCCGCCGCATGGCCCGCGCGCTTGACCTGATGCAGGAAGGGCGGCTGACGATCACCCAGATCGCGTTTGAGGTCGGCTATGAACACTCGGCCAATTTCTCGACCGCCTTCCGGCGCCATTATGGCATGACACCCCGGCAGGCGATGCAGGGCATCAAACTGCCGGGCACGGATCAATAGCCGGTCAAACCCGCGATCTTGTCATGCCCGCGCTGCATCAGCTGCAGGTACCCGGCCGCGTCGATATTGGCGCCGCACACGATCAAGCCGACGCGCTTGCCCTTCAGCCTGTCGCGCAGCGGCGACAACAGGCCGGCCATCGCGGCCCCTGCGGCAGGTTCCACGGCCAGCTTGGCCTCTTGCTGCATCACCACCATGCCGGCGCATATCTGATCGTCCGTCACGGTCACGATGTCGTCGACATGCGCCTGGCACATGGCAAATCCAAACGGCAGCGCCATTGGCGGTCCAAGGCTGTCTGCCACGGTGTCGACCGTCTCCAGCGTCACCGGTTCACCCGCCGCGCGCGAGCGGGACATGCTGTCGGCCCCGGTCGGCTCGACGCCATAGATCTTGCAGGCCGGGCTGATCGCCTTGACGGCGGCGGCCACGCCCGAGATCAGCCCGCCGCCCCCGACCGAGACGACCACGGCCTCCAGACCCGCGACATCCTCCATCAGTTCGAGCCCGACACCCGCCGTGCCCAATGTTGTATCGATCCCCTCGAATGGATGGATAAAGGTGCGCCCCTCCTCGCGCACCAGCCGCTCCGCCTCGCCAAAGGTCGCCGGTCCGCCGTCTTTCAGGATCACCTCGGCGCCCTCCGCCCGGGCACGCGCCACGCGAAACGGATTGGCCGAACTCTGCATGACAACCCTGGCCGACACCCCCTCGCGCCGCGCGGCCCAGGCCGCCGCGATGGCGTGGTTTCCGGCACTGGCCGCGGTGATCCCCGCAGCACGCCGATCCCCGGGGATCGCCCGCGCGACCGACACCGCCCCGCGGGCCTTGAAGGTCCCGGTATGCTGAAAACACTCCAGTTTCATATGGACCTGCCCGCCCGCCAGCACCGTCTCCAGCAGCGGAGAGATCAGCGGCACGGTCGGCGTGCGCACCACGTCCGCCGACAAATCAGCATGGCGCGCCCGCATCGCCTCGAGTGTCACGGCACTGATATCAGTCTTGCTCACTTGTGGCGTCCTCCAGGATCTGCGCAAAGGCCTGCGCGCCGCGATGGCGCAGGTAGGCGCGCCAATGAGCGTCGCCAGGGATAAAGAAGTCAACCAGGTTGCGCCGCGCGCGGGCCAGATCAGGATGATCGCTTTCCGCCCCGTGGGCGCGGGTCATCCGATGCTCGGCCAGCAGCCGCCGGGTGAACACCTCCTGCGCAAACGTGCCGACCTCCAGCACACCCGCCATGACATCCGCCGACGGAAACAGCGCCTCATAGCCGTCCGTGCTGTGTCCGGTCACGTCGATAAACCCCGCCGGTGGGTTTTCACGCGGGGCCAGAACCCAATCGCCGAACACCTGCCGGGCACGCCGCAGCCGCGCGCCGGTCTGCATGCCGATGATCGACCCATATGCGTAGGGGCCGACACCGGTGTGATAATCCAGTGCATAGACCCGCCGGGCATTGCCGGCATGGTCCAGCATGATGGCTTCCAGTGTCCGCCGCGCCCATGTCGGGCCCTGACCGCCAAATCCGATCCCGTCCGGGTCACGATACTGCCCCGACATGACCGCTGCATAAAACGCCGGCACACCCTGTTCCGCCGCGAAATCCGCAAGCGCGACATCCGCGGCGTCGGCCTCGGCAGGCGACGCATCAAACAACGGCTGCAAGGCCCGGTAGCTGTCCAGCGGATCTGGAAGCGCAGCCCCGAAATCCACGAAATTCCGGCACAGGTCGACATTTTCCTCGGTATTGCGCCGCCGGGCCGCCGCTGCCCAGGGGTTGATCGCATGGATCAGTACAACCGCGATCCCCCCGGGCAGTTCCGCCAGCACCTCGCGATCGATCAGATCGAACTGGCACCACGACCCGGCAGCCTGCTCGACCCCGTGCACACCGGATGTCAGGAAAACAACCGTATCGGCGTTTTCATCGCCAAAGCGCAAAACGCCGGTCTCCAGCAACCCGAGCCGACCACCGTTTGCCGGGTGCGCATGTATCTCGAACGCGGCCTTGTGTCGCTTGGCCCGCATGCGGAACCCGCGCATGAATTCGCCTGCCGTCTGCTCGGTCATGGTTGTCAGTTCCTCCAGGGCGCTGTCCCGGACTTCTAGGCGTCAAGCCACGCATTGTCTTTTGCGCAACAACCGATCAGCTTTGCGCCCCCGTCCCGGAACGCACGACGCGCCATTGAACCGGCGGGAAAACTTTTCGATTGGTTTGCCCGTGGTCGCCTCCACTCGCACCCCGCCGCGCGGTACGAAAGCAGCATCTCGACCGTGTGGCGAATGGCCCGCACGGGCCCGCCGCGCCGGGACAAAAGGAGCAGGCCAACCAAATGCCACACCGCCTCCGATGGCAGCGGTGAGCCCGAACCGCACGGGACCGAGTTATGCTATAGCAACCAGAACAGCGCCGACGCCGATAAGCCCTACCCCCGTCCAGCCCGTTGCTGACATTCGTTCACCAAAAAACACAAAGGCAATCAAGGCAACGAAAACAACACTTAGCTTATCAATCGGCGCAACTTGGGAGACTTTGCCGAGTTGAAGGGCTCGAAAGTAGCAAAGCCATGAAGCACCGGTCGCCAGTCCGGAAAGAACAAGAAACAGACTTGTCTTCACCGGAAGCGTTGATATCGGCTGAGTTTGCCCTGTTGCCCACACCAGCAAACCCAAGGCGATGACTACAACGATGGTTCGCAGGAACGTTGCGTAGTTGGAATTCACGTTGGACACACCAACCTTGGCAAAAATGGCAGTCATCGCGGCAAACAAGGCTGCCAGAAGCGCCCAAGTAATCCATGACTGGAAGGCTGCTTGCATGATTTTGATTCCCGTTTTGTGGCCTATCAAAGAAACTCAGTGAAGTCTGGGAGATCCCCGGTTGCTGGACAAGCCAATAGCGGCATTGTCCAGCATATGTGCCACCTGCCCCTTCGCGCTCCCCCGCCCCGCCGTATTCTTCGGGCACCGCGGCCCCCAAAAGCCCCATGTCACCTGCCTTCAGCCACCGCGCGCGCGGAACGCTGCCGCTGGCGCCCCAATCCGCGTAACAGGGTGCGCATTCGCGGTCACGGAACCGGGCACAAGCGTCCTGCGGCATCGACAACGCGTCGTCCATCCAGGCGGATTAGGGAAATGCAAGGGTCTGCATGCCGTTCCAGAGCGCGAGTTGGACTACCCCATGCCGCCCCGCCTAACGCCCGGCCGTTCCAATCCTGATTGGCGATGTCGATAAGACGAAATTGCGATGATCACCCGCCGTTTCCGCATTCCCGGCCTCACCCAGGACGATCCCGCCACGCCAGTTCCCGTTATTCGCTTCGTCAATTATCGTCTTGCGAACAATATCATACGCAGCGGCCGCGGCGGTGGATAATGGCCGCATCTTGGGGCGGGCCAGGCAGACAGTGCGCGAAAGGCCCGGATTGACGATCTGCCTGGCATCCAGGTCGCCGCTGACCCACAGATCCGACATGGACGGCCAGTTCAGCACCGTGGCGCCGATCCCGGCCTTGACCATGCTGCGGATCGTGAGCAGCGATTGCTGCTCGTAGGCCACCTTCAGATGCCCGCCAAGCCGCATCATCCCGTTTTCCAGTATGCGCCGCACATTGACCTTGCGATTGGGCATGATCAACGGCATGTCCTGCAGCGCGATCAGGTCGATATCCGTCGTATCGGGCTCGCCGGACCGCTTGGTGAAAAGATACAGATGCTCTTCGAGCAACGGGTCGAAACTGGCATTCTGAAGGTTGCCGACATTCGGCAGCAGCCCGAAATCGACCTTGCCCGAGTCGATCGCCTGGCCGGTCTCATAGCCAAGCGCGTCCTCGATCCTGACCGCAATCCCGGGATGCTCCCGGTTCACGTTCTGCACGATCGTCGCGGCCAGCTGCGCGGCCATGCCCACCGGCAGAGCAATGGTGATCTCTCCCGCCAACCGCGTGTTCCCGAACCTCATATCCGCCTTGGCGATGTCGATATGTTCCATGATCTTCTTGGCGTGGGTATAAAACCGCTGGCCGTCATCGGTCACCGTCGTCCCTGCCGGTCCACGTTGCAGCAGCTTGCACGCCAGCTCCCGCTCAAGTTCCGAGATCTGACGGCTGAGCGCCGGCTGGGCGATGTTCAGCTGCGCTGCCGCGGCGATGAAACCGCCATGTTCGACCACACCACAGAAATACTGGATTTGGATCAGTTTCATGCAGATCTCCGATACGCAATACCAAGTCGTGATCGCCACAGCGCGACAAGGGCTCGAAAAGCCGGAAAATGATGCGAATCCCGGCAAAAATCAAGACATGCATGCGTTTCCGGGGTTTTCCCGCCGCACGTCATACCGAACCGGCATCAGACACATATCGTGAAACAATTAGCGCCCAGCGGCAGGCCGGGTAGAGTCCCGCTCACGAAAGGACCGGTCAAACCGGTCGAATCCATGGGAGGATCCAATGAACATAGTCAGGAACATGCTTGGGGCCGCGCTTTGCGCCGCGCTGTCCCTTGCGGCCGGCCCGCAGGTGGCCGTCGCCGAGGATTACCCCGGCAAACCCATCGAAATGGTCATCGGCTTCAAACCGGGCGGGTTCTCGGACGCCATGGCGCGCAAGCTGTCCGAACCCCTGACCGAGGCATTGGGGCAACCCATCGTGCATACCTACATGGGTGGTGCCGGCGGCAGCATCGCCGCAACCGCCGTCAAGGAAAAACCCGCCGACGGCTATGCGCTGGTCGTGGCAACCAGCCTGACATTCGGTTTCAATCCGCTTCAGGGTGACGTCACCTATACCAAGGATGATTTCGACTACCTGTTGACCATGGCCCGGTTCGAGACCGCCTTCGTGTCCCTGGCCGACAAGCCGTGGACCGACCTTTCCTCGATGCTGGAACACGCGAAATCCACCGGCACGCCCCTGAAATTCGGCTCGCTGGGCCCTGCGGACCGATTGCAGATCGACGCGATCACCAAGGCCACGGGCGTCACGATCATCCCGCTGCCGATCAAGGGCGGCGCCAACATGATGCAATCGATCCTTGGCGGGCACGTGGATTTCGGACTGAGCGGCGGGCCCCATGTTCCCTATGTCAAATCCGGCGAGATGATTGTGCTCGCGGCCTCCGGTTCAGAGCCCCTGAACGCCACGCCGGACGCCCCGACCATGTCCAGCCTGGGCTACCCGGCGGTCAGCTACAATTCCGTGATCGCCGCGCCAAAAGGTCTGCCCGCGGATGTAAAGGCGAAACTGGAGGCCGCGTTGCTCGATGCCGCCAACAGTGCCGGATTCCAGGACCTCGTACAGGGCCGGTTTGTCGGCATCACGCCCATGGGCTCGGATGAAACGGCCGCGTCCATCGAGGCGATCACCAGCGCGATGCAAAGCGTGATCGACGGCTCCGGAAGCTGAGCCGGAAACACCAGCGCAGGACCAGGCCAGTGTCGTTCCCAATCCGCGAGACCGCTTCGATCGCAATCGCCGTTCTGTCCGGGGCCGCGTTGTGGATGCTCCCCGCGCATGTCCGGGGCGACAACCAGCTTTTCGGGGCGAATGGCACCCTGCTTCCTGCGCTGGCCCTTTCCATCATCTGCGCATTGTCGGTGTTGGATACCGTCCGAAACCTCCATGCCAGAAGGCGCAACAGCCCTCCCCCGGCGGACCGGCGCGCGGATGACGCGGTGTTCGGCCGGGTCGAGTTTGCCGGCATGCTGCTTGTCACCGGACTGGCCCTGCTGTTCACCGTGGCCCTGGGCACCCTGGGCTACCTGCTCGCCGCCGTCCTGCTGGTCCTGGCCCTGATGTTCGGAACCGGCGGCCGCGATCTTCGCGTCAATCTGGTGGTGTCGATCCTCGCGGTGCTCATTCTTTATGCCGGTGTCCGCTATGGGCTTGGGGTGCGCCTTCAACCCTGGCCGGACCTGGCCTTTCGGGCGGGCTGACCATGGAAGCGCTGCTCGCGGGCATTCAGGCGGCCACCTCTCCGGGGCCGCTTCTGGCGATCACCGCGGGTGTCTCGATCGGGATATTCATGGGCGCGGTGCCGGGCCTGACCGCCGCGATGGCCATCGCGCTGCTGGCACCGGTCACCTTTGGCCTTGACCCGTTGACCGCAGTGGCCTTTCTGATCGGGATCTACAAGGGCGGCACCTTTGGCGGCTCGATATCCGCGATCCTGCTGAATGTTCCGGGCTCACCCGAGGCCACCGCAACCGCTTTTGACGGCTATCCGCTGACAAGATCCGGCCGGGCGAAACAGGCGCTTCAGATGGCGCTCTATGCTTCGGTCTGCGGCGCGATCCTGGCCGATCTGCTGCTTTACGCGGTGGCCGGACCCTTCTCGAAAATCGCCCTGAAATTCGGCCCGGCCGAGCTGACTTTCGTGGTTCTCTTTGCCTTCACCTTCGTTGCGGGCCTGACCGGAAAATCCCTGTCCCGGGGCCTGATCGCCTGCGCCTTCGGCGTGTTATGCGCGATGGTCGGGCTGGATCCCATGTCGGCATCGCCGCGCATGACATTCGGCATTGTCGAACTGCTGGACGGTTTGCCCCTGCTGCCGATTGCCATCGGCATGCTCGGGCTGGCCGAGGTGATGGTGGCGGCCGAGCGCGCATTCCGGCGGCGCGACAACCGCGCCCCGGGTACCGGCGAAACACCGATCCGCGCAACCAGCGGGCCGTCGCTTTCGCTCGCGGAATTCGGGGCGCACTGGAAAACCGTCCTGAGATCCAGCCTGATCGGCTCCGCCATCGGCGCGCTTCCCGGGATCGGCGCATCGCTGGCCGCCTTCGTGGGCTATGGCACCGCCCGCAAATACTCCGCAACCCCGGAAGAATTCGGCACCGGAACGCTGGACGGCGTGGCGGCGCCCGAAGCGGCGAACAGCGCCGTTGTCGGGGGCAGTTTCGTGCCGCTGCTGACGCTGGGCATTCCGGGAAATGTGACGACGGCCTTGCTGATCGGCACGTTTCTTGTGCACGGGATCGAACCCGGCCCGCATGTGTTCAAGACGGAACCGGCGCTGATCTACGGGATCTTCACCATTCTCTTCGTCGCGAATTTCATCAATCTCGCGGTGGGCCTTCTGGGCAGCGGACTTTACGCCCATGTCGTCAAAGCCCCCGAATACGTCAGCTACGCGATCATCGGGCTGACCTGCCTGACCGGCGTTTTCGCCAGCACGAACAGCATCATCAGCCTGTACATCATGATCATCTTCGCGGTGATCGGCTACCTGATGAAAAAATTCGACTATTCCTTTGTCGCTTTCCTGATCGGATTTGTCCTGGCACCGGAATTCGAAGTGTCGTTCCGGTCCTTCCTGCTGGTGGCACAAGGCGATCCCGTCGGGTTCCTGGTCACGCGGCCGATCGCCCTGCTGTTTTGCATCATGACGCTGATCGCGGTGGTGCGGATCGCATGGACCGAGCATAACAAACGGCGACAGCCTGCGCCTTCCCGCCCGGGCAAAGCCACCTCAGACGAACGTAAAATGAAGGAAAACCAGACATGAATGCGCAGACCAGGATACGAGGTGGCGCCCTGCTGGCGCGGGCATTGAAGGAAAAGGGAGTCGATCACGTCTTCACCCTGGCCGGCGGCTTTTGCAATCCCGCGCTCGAAGGGTTCATGGAATGCCAGATGCCGGTGATGAATTGCCCGCACGAGCAGGTTGCCGGGCACCTGGCCGATGGGCATACGCGCATCACCCGCAAGCCCTCTGTCTGCCTTGTCGGGCCCGAGGGGTTTGCCAACGCGGTGCCCGCCATGCTCGAAGCCTGGGGCGAGCGCACGCCGATCATTTTTGTCACCGGTTCATCCACGCTCCGGCGACAGGGCGCGGGCGGCTTCAAGGAAATCGACGATGTGGCGATTGCGGCGCCGCTCACCAAGTATTCGGTACAGATCACCGATGGCGAGCGGATCAGTGAATTTGTCGACCGGGCGTGGCAGGCGGCGACCTCCGGCTATCCCGGCCCGGTGCACCTGGCCCTGCCCGTCGATATCATGTTCTCGTCCTTCGACGAGAATGTCGGCCGCGCGGAACGCCCCTTTGACCGCAGCGCGAAACCCGTGCCGCGTGCCTGGCCCGACCCCGAGCAACTGGACGTTGTTCTGAACCTCGTCCGATCGGCGCAACGCCCGGTTCTGATTGGCGGGCACGGCACCTGGTGGTCCGGCGGAGAAACCGCCCTTGCCAAGGCCGGTGAAAAACTGCGCCTTCCGATCTTCAACGTGCCCTACCATACCAAGATGCTGGGCGAAGCCTGCGACGCCTATATGGGACTGGCCGATTTTCACCAGTACCACCCGTCGAAACCCGCCATTCACGAGGCCGATGTGGTGGTGATGGTCGGGTGCCGGCTGGACAACCAGATGAACTTCGGCAACCCGCCTTTCATCCAGCCCGGCACCAGGCTGATCTGCGTGAACGGCAGCCACGAAGAGCTCGATTACAACATCGGCGCGGATGTGCAGCTGCTGTCCGATCCCGCCGCCTTTCTCACGGCCCTGAGCGCGCTTGACAAGACCTGGGACGACTGGCTCGACCTGCAGCGCAGGCGCCGCGCCGACTGGGTCCGGGAATGGTCCGACCATATCGCCACCGAGACCGCGACCGACGAAAAGGAAGGCCGCAAGATGCACCCGTTGCAGCTGGCGCTGGACGTGCAGGCCGCCATGAAGGACGGCGACTGGCTGGTCTTCGACGGCGGCAACACGCATTTCTGGAACGAGATCGCCACCAATATCGCCGCCGCCCGGGGCCGGGTTCTGGGGGGCATCCTGCATCCGGGCAATTACAGCCTTCTGGGCGTCGGCGTTTCATTCGCCCTGGCCGCCAGGAACACCAACCCGGG
This sequence comes from uncultured Rhodobacterales bacterium, assembly GCA_964351155.1. GTDB lineage: Bacteria > Pseudomonadota > Alphaproteobacteria > Rhodobacterales > Rhodobacteraceae > CAYGNE01. Next base: position 36,160 of record CAYGNE010000013.1, read on the forward strand.
CAAAACCACCGTTCTGGTGACCGGTGACGGTGCCTTCCTGTCCGGCGGGCTGTCGATCGAGGCCTGTTTCCAGGAAAACATCCCCATCGTGGTGGTCGTCGACAACAATGGCGGGCTGGACTGCATCAGCCAGCAGCAGGAACGCCTGTTCTCAAACGGTCAGCACTATGCCACCGATTTCCGCGACATTCCGTTTCACACGATGTTCCAGGGCTTGGGCGGGCATGGCGAACTGGTGACAAGGCGCGCCGATCTGGCCGGCGCATTGCAGCGCGCCATCGCCAGCGGCAAGACGGCCTGCGTGAACGTCAAATGCCGCGGCGTGATCAGCCCGATTGTTGCCGCGACCTCGGACAAGCGCGACAAGGCGTCGATCGAGTGATGGCGGTCGTGTCCTCGCATGTCCTCAACAGTGCCGACGGCAGCCATGCCGGGGAATGCAGGGTGCGGCTCATCCACTGCGCATCCGGCGAGACGGTTTTTGCCACCGTGACCGACGCGGGCGGCCGCATCCGGCGCGAGGTCGCCAACCCGGACCCCGACACGGATTACGAACTGGCCTTTGACGTGGGGGCCTATTGGGCGGCGCGCGGCAGTCCAACCCGCCTGAGTGAAATCGCCCTGCGGTTTCGGATGCCCCGGCCCGACGAGACCTACCATTCGCCCCTCATTCTTGCTCCCAACGGATATTCCGTCTGGGTATCCTCCTAGCTGCCCCGATGCCTGACGCTGACATCACCGCAAGGCTGAAAGCCATCACCGGCCCCAAGGGCTGGCTGGATGGCGCCGACACGGCCCGCTACACCCAGGACCCCCGCGGCCGGGTCGCCGGGGTCGCCCACCTGGTCCTGCGCCCCGGCACGGTGGACCAGGTGTCCGGGATACTCAAACTGTGCAACGATGCCGGGGTCGGTCTCATCCCGTTCGGCGGCGGAACCGGCGGGGCGAATGGTCACCTCGATCCGGGCGGACAGCACGTGGTGCTGTCGCTGGAGCGATTGAACCGTATCACGCGGATCAGCGCACAAGACGCGTCCATCACGGCCCAGGCCGGGGTGAAACTCTGCGATATCCATGCCGCCGCCGACGAAATCGGGCGCGTGTTCGGGCTTTCGCTTGCATCCGAAGGCAGTTGCACGATCGGCGGCAACCTGGCCAGCAATGCCGGCGGCCTGCAGACCCTGCGCTATGGCAATGCGCGCGACCTGTGCCTGGGGCTCGAGGCCGTGATGGCCGATGGGTCCGTGATGCGCGGCCTGTCGCCCCTGCACAAGGACAATGCCGGCTACAACCTGACCCATCTTCTGATCGGATCAGAGGGTACGCTCGGGGTGATCACCGCCGCCACGATGAAGCTGTCACCCAAACCGCAATGCCGCGACACCGTGGCCTGCGCGGTTCCCTCGCCCGGGGCGGCGCTGGACCTGCTCAATCTGCTGCGAGACCGGCTCGGCGAGGTGGTTTCCGCCTTCGAGCTGATGTCGTCCCTCGGCCTGTCGCTGGCGCTGAAACACTTCCCGGACCTGCGCGACCCGTTCGCGGCGCCGCACCCCTGGTATGTGCTGGCAGACATATCCGCGCCCGCCGGGTCAACCGACAGGCTGGAGGCCGCGCTGGCACAGGCGCTTGATGCGGGGCTTGTGGAGGATGCCATTCTCGCCGCGTCCGGCGCCCAGGCCGCCGCGCTTTGGGCCCTGCGCGAAAACGCCTTTGAATACAACCGGCTGGAACGGGCGCTCTACAGTTCCGACACGTCCGTTCCCCTCGGCAGGATAGGCGCTTTCGTGGCCGGGGTGCAAAAGGACCTCAATGGCTGGAATCCGCGCCTGCGCGCGAATTGCTATGGTCATATCGGTGACGGCAACATCCATGTGAACGTCTTTGCCCCGGAAGGCGCGCACCGGGAATTTCTCGATCGCCATCCCGACGCGGCGTCCCGCATTGCCGACATCATCGACACGGCAACCGTTGCGCTTGGCGGATCGATCAGCGCGGAACACGGCATCGGCCGGACCAGGATCGCAAGCCTCCGGCGCCATGGGGACCCCACCAGGCTCGACATGATGCGACGCATCAAACAGGCGCTGGACCCCAACGGGATCCTGAATCCGGGCGCGCTCTTTTGACCTGGCCGGGCACCACGGCAGGCACGGTTGCGGCGTGACCCTGCAGGCATGGATATCCTTCGTGCTTGTCGCGGGTGCCGCGATCATCACGCCGGGCCCCGGCAATCTGAACACTTTGCGGCGCGCGGTCGAACTGGGCCACAGATCGGCCTTCTTCAGCCTGCTTGGAAACGTGATCGGGCTGGCAATTCTGGGTGCCGCCACGGGCCTGGGCCTGCTTGGCCTGCTTGTCGGTTCACCGCTGCTCTGGACCGTCTTTCAATGGATTGCGGTCGGGTTTCTGGTGTTTCTTTCGCTGCAAATGATCGCAACCCCGGCAATGCCGCAATCCCGCGCGACCCCGGTTTCAAAGGGCAGTCATCTGCAACTGGTTTTCGAAGCCGCCGCCGTGTCGGCGCTCAACCCCAAGGCGGCGATGTTCTTCGTGGCGGTCTTTCCACTTTACACCGACACGGCGCGGCCGATCCTGCCGCAGGTGGCCCTGATCGTTGCCACCTGTCTGCTCATCTCGGCGCTGTCGCACGGGCTCTACATTTCCATGGCAAGCATGACGCGCCAGCATCTCGGCGCGCCCAACAGGTATCGCGTTTTCCGCGTCGTCTCCGGGCTGGTGATGCTGGGGCTTGCCGCGTGGCTGTTTTCGCGCGCCGGGCTGCGATGACGGTTGATCAACGCAAACAGGCCGGGGAATCACCATGCGCAACCCTGCGCAGCGGCCCCTGACGCGCACCCGTTGGCCAACAGGCCGTGTCGCGCCTTGCATGTGACTCCCTTTTTTGCAGGGCCCGCGCCCCCGCCCCGCCGGCGGTTCATCCTTCATTCACATCCTGCCGGCGCACGCCCCGTTAACCGGCCCGTCCACGTGCGGTCTGCCTCACCCGTATGCACGCGGTATGTACGCGGTCTGTACGCCCTGCACAGGCGGTTCGGCCATGAAACACAGGGGTTAACGCGGGGTTTTGCGCAAAAGGCGGAAAACCGGTGGTTTGCGTGTTGCGCCGCTGGCGCGCTCACAGGCCCAGTTCGGCGCGTTTCCTGCGGGTCAGCCCCGCCACCACCATGTCATAGGAATCCGTGATATGCTGGCGCAGCGCATCATCCGACAGGCCCGGCGCCTTGTAATGCTGCAACCATTTCAGCCCGCGCGAAGCAAGATAGGGTGCCGGGCGAACCCCCGGCTGCTCTGACAGCACCTGGAACGCGATCTCCGAGGCCTTGAAGGTGAACGCGTCCTGTTCCTCGGCCCAGCCGCAGATCGCGAACACCTTGCCGCCGACCTTCCAGACATCCGAATTGCCCCATTGCACCACGTGGTCCGCAGCCCGGAACGTGGCGCAGAAGTCATTGAATTCGCTTCGGTTCATGCATCCGCCCCCTGCTTCAGTCCGGCACAGCATCGCCGCCTTGCCCCGCCCTGTGCAAGCGGATTTCGCGCAAACCCACCGGCGCCGCCAGCGCGCCATGCCCCGGTTCCCGCTGCAATCGCGTGCCGGTGCGGGTGTTCGCCCCTGCCCGGCAAAAATTTCCGGAACCGGCGAATTTTCCCCTTGCGGGTCCGGTCAGTTGTTTATATCTGACGCCTCACCCAAGGACGCGGGCGTAGCTCAGGGGTAGAGCATAACCTTGCCAAGGTTAGGGTCGTGAGTTCGAATCTCATCGCCCGCTCCAATGGGTCTTCTTCAAATCATCGCGCAATCAACCCCGTTCGCGGGGTTCAGTGGTTTGATCCCGGCATTGTCGCGCCCCGATCTTTCGCAAAACTTTGTCCTGCGTCATGACCCCCGCGCCAAAAACGTGTTACACTTCCAAATTAAACCCCGTGTCGAAACGACGGAGCGCCGATGCTGACCCGCCGCAGGTTCTTGATTGCCACGCTTGGTACCGCCGCCCTTGGCCCGGCCCGGGCAGAGGATGCCACGCTCCGGCTGCGCGACCTTTACAACAAGGACCGCAGCTTCTCCGCGCTCGCGCTTTCCCTGCAAGGGCAGCGCATAACCGTGGATGGCTTCATGGCCCCGCCGCTGAAGGCCAATTCGAACTTCTTCGTTCTGACGAAAAAACCCATGTCCGTCTGCCCGTTCTGCGAAACCGAGGCGGAATGGCCAGACGACATCCTGGCGATTTACACCAAGCGCAAGATCAAGGTCAGACCGTTCAATGTGAAGATAGAAGTACAGGGTGTGCTGGAGCTGGGCACCGCAACCGATCCCGATACCGGCTTTGTCAGCCGGGTGCGTCTGGTCGATGCAAAATACAGCTGACATGCCTGCCCCATGACCCTGCCGCTGACCGTCACGGATTGCAAGGTGCGGGGCGATCGGGGCCGTGTGTTGGTGTCCGTTTCATCGCTGTCGCTTGCCCCCGGCACGTCGCTTGGCATCCAGGGGCCGTCGGGGGCCGGAAAGTCCACGTTGCTTTATGCGCTGGCGGGTCTTTTGAATGATGTAGACGGCGCGATACGGTGGGGCGACACAGAGTTGCTCGGCCTCTCCACGGCGCAAAGGACCCGGTTTCGGGCCGCGCATATCGGCATGATATTTCAGGATTTTCTTCTGTTTGACGAACTCGGCGCACTGGCGAATGCCAGCCTGCCGGCGATGTATGCCCCTCGCGCGGATCGCGCCGCACTGCGGGCGCGGGCCGGGGCGCTGCTGCACCATCTCGGCATCGCCACCACGCCGCGTGCCGTTGACAGCTTTTCGGGTGGCGAACGGCAAAGGGTCGCCATTGCCCGGGCGCTGGCCAACGATGCGGCGATCCTGCTGGCGGACGAACCCACGGCGAGCCTGAACCGCGAGTCCGCCGATGCGCTGATCACCGATCTGGTTGCCGGGGTCCGCGAGCAGGGCAAGACCCTGATCGCGGTCAGCCACGACGCGAACCTGCTGGCGCGGATGGACCGGGTCATCCAGCTCGTCGATGGCCAGATCAGGTCCGCCGCCGGGGCGGAAACCTCATGATCGGTATGTGGGACGCCCTGCCCGCGCTGGCACAGGATATCACCCTGACCGGGGTGCTGGTTCTGCCGGCGCTGGTCATCGGCGCCACCGTCCTGCGCGGCTATGCGCCCTGGCCCCTGATCGGCGCGATCCTGTGGCGGTTCCGCTGGGCCAACGCCTTGTTCGTGTTGCTGATCGCCATCTCGGTCGGCATGGGAATCGGCCTGCTGGCCCAGGAACGCGGGCTGCGCCACGGCACCGCCGCCGCCGCCGACAAGTTCGACCTGGTGATCACCGCGCCCGGCAGCGAGATGACCATGTTGCTGGCCGCGGTCTATCTGCAACCCTCCGACGTGCCCTTGCTGGACGGGCAAACCTATGCCGAGATTGCCGGGCACGAGCATGTCGCGCTGGCGGCACCGCTGGCATTCGGCGACAGTTTCGGCACCTCGCCGCTGGTCGGCACCACGGCAGAGTTCGCCGAATACCTCAGCGACGGCAAGATCGAGGGCCGGATCTGGCGCGACCACGGCGAGGCGGTGGTCGGCATCCGTGTCCCGCTTGCGATCGGTGACGAATTCGAACCTGCGCATGGCGTTGGCGACAGCGCCGAACATGACGCCCATGACGACGCGGAGCTGCATGTTGTCGGCCGCATGGCCGCAACCGGAACGCCCTGGGACCGGGCCATTCTGGTTCCGATCGAAACCGTCTGGGATGTGCACGGGCTGGCCAGCGGCCATTCCCCTGCCCGCGCCGACCAGATCGGCCCGCCATTTGATCCTGCCTATTTCCCGGGCACGCCGGTCGTGATCGTCCGTGCCAAGGCGCTTTGGGCCAACTACGCGCTGAAATCGGAATTCACCCGCGATGCCGCCACCATGGCTTTCTTTCCGGGCACGGTTCTGGGCAATCTCTACCGCGTCATGGGCGACATCCGCCAGGCCATGTCGCTGATGATCCTGGTCAGCCAGTCGCTGGTCGCGGCCAGCGTTCTGCTGGGCCTGTTCATCCTGTCCCGTCTGTTTCAACGGCAGATGGCGCTGTTGCGCGCGCTCGGCGCCCCGGCGCGCTTTGTGTTCGCGGTGCTGTGGTCCTATGGCGCGGTGCTGCTGGTCACCGGCGCGGCCGTCGGCGCGGTGCTGGGCATCTTTGCCGCGGCGGTCCTGTCACGGCTGATCAGCGCGCGCACCGATATCCTGATTTCGGCCCCGGTCGGCTGGACCGAGATTCACTACCTGGCTGGTTTCACAAGCCTGATGACGCTGTTTTCACTGCTGCCCGCGCTGGCGGTATTCCGCAAATCCATTGTCGCCGGGCTGCGCGGCTGACCCCAACGCCCGGGTCCCGCGTCGTCAGAACACCTTGAATGTCATCGTCGTCAGCGACCGTTCGATCCCGCCGATGTCCAGCAGGCGATCGTTGATGTATTTGCCCACGTCCTCCTGCGCGGGAATATAGACCTTCATCAAGAGGTCATACTCGCCGCTGGTCGAATAAAGCTCTGAATGCAGTTCGCGCAGCGCGATTTCCTCGGCGACCTTGTAGGTCGTTCCGGGTTTGCAGCGGATCTGGATAAAGACACAGGTAGACATGGGCCGGCCCTTGCTTGGTGATCCTTGCAGGCTGGCACGGGCCGCGGGCGGGCGCAATCCCCATTGCACCGGTTCGCGCGGCACATCATTCACCGCGACAAGCCGGCCCGCCTTGTGGCCCGACCCCAAACCGCGCCCCCGGCGGCACACTGCATGACTATTCGGCGCGGCACCGCTTTACCTGCCGCGCCGAGCATCTATAAGACCCCCACCAACCCGCAGTGAGGACACAGCATGCGCAGCGCCACGATCACGCGTAAAACGGCTGAAACGGATATCTCGGTGACGATCGACCTGGACGGCACCGGGGTCTATGACAACCAGACCGGTGTCGGGTTTTTCGACCACATGCTGGACCAGCTGGCGCGCCATTCGCTGATCGACATGACGATCCGGGCGAGCGGGGATTACCATATCGACGATCACCACACGGTCGAGGATACCGGCATCGCGCTGGGTCAGGCGCTGGCCCGGGCCATGGGCGACAAAAAGGGCATCCGGCGCTATGGCGCATGCCACCTGCCGATGGATGATGCGCAGGTGCGCTGCGCGCTGGACCTGTCGGCGCGCCCCTACCTGATCTGGAATGTCGACCTGCCCGCGCCCAAGATCGGCACGTTCGACACCGAACTGGTGCGCGAGTTCTTCCAGGCGTTCAGCACCCATGGCGGCATCACGCTGCATGTGGACCAGCTGCACGGGTTCAATGCGCACCACATCGCCGAGGCCGCCTTCAAGGCGGTGGCCCGCGCCCTGCGCGACGCGCTGGAAACCGACCCGCGCAAGGGCGATGCGATCCCGTCCACAAAGGGCGCGCTCTGAGACCGGTTTCGTGATAGCCTCCCTGCAATCGAGTTGATGTCAGGGAGGATCCACCAATGATTCCGCAACAAGGCGGGTGCCTCTGTGGCGCCCTGCGCTACCATGTGACCGCCGCGCCCTTGTGGGTCACCGCCTGTTTCTGCAGCTTCTGCCAGCGCGCGACCGGGTCTCAGGGCATGGTCGAGCCGATCTTCGACCTGGACGCATTCGCCGTGACGCATGGCCGCCCGACCCGCTATGTCCACGTTTCCGGCGGATCCGGCAAGGAGGTCTACGTGCATTTCTGCGCCACATGCGGCACCAAGACCCACCTGACCTTCGAACGCTGGCCGGACCGGCTCGGCGTCTACGCGGGCAGCTTCGACGATCCCGGCTGGTTCGACTTCACTCCGGAGAACAGCAAGTTCATCTTTCTTAACGCCGCCACACGCGGCACGCTGGTGCCGCCCGGGTTCAAGACCTTTGCCCAGCACGCCGCCACCAATGACGGCACCCCGCTGGAGCCGCAGATCCTCGATGAGGTTCTGCACATCCGCTGAGCCCGATTCGAAAGGGCATGTAGGGTGGGCAGTTCTGCCCACCGATACTTGGCTCTCATCCGCACGGGTGGGCAGCAACTGCCCACCCTACATGCCGGGCGCTGTCCGATAAGCGGGAACCGCTGTTCGGAATCAACCGCGCAACACACCGGGCCGCTTGGCATCCTGCGCAGCTTGGTCTAGGCAATCCCGGACCAGACCCCGACGCAAAGGCCCGCCATGCTCACAGCGATCATCGACTACGAATCCGGCAACCTGCATTCGGCGGAAAAGGCGTTTCAGCGGATGGCCCGCGAGGCCGGTGCCGGAGAGGTCGTGGTGACCTCCGAGGCCGACGTGGTGGCCCGCGCCGACCGGCTGGTGCTGCCCGGTGACGGCGCCTTTCCGGCCTGTGCCGCCGAACTGCGCGGGCACAAGGGCATTTACGACGCGATGGTCGAAGCGGTCGAGGTCAAGGGCCGCCCGTTCCTCGGGATCTGCGTCGGCATGCAGCTGATGGCCACCACGGGGCATGAATATTCGGAGACGCCGGGGCTCGGCTGGATTTCCGGCGACGTGGTGCGGATTTCGCCGGACGATCCGGGGCTGAAAGTCCCGCATATGGGCTGGAACGATCTGGTGATCGACCGGGACCACCCGGTCTTTGCCGGGATCGCGACCGGCGATCACACCTATTTCGTGCATTCCTACCAGTTCCACGTGGACAACCCGGCCGAGCGGCTGGCGCATGTGGATTACGGCGGCGACGTTACGGCGGGGATCGGGCGCGACGCCCTCGCCACCGCGCTGGCGGGGCGGGC
>CAYGNE010000014.1:0-43766 GCA_964351155.1 uncultured Rhodobacterales bacterium
CTGCCGGTCGCAGGCAGCACGACCCAACTTGATCATCTTGTGCTTTCGCGGTTTGGGATCTTCGTGATCGAAACCAAAAATATGTCTGGTTGGATTTTTGGCAATGCCGACCAACAGAAATGGACCCAAGTTCAGAAAGGTGGCAAACGCCGCAACTTCCAAAATCCGCTGCGGCAGAACCATGCTCACGTCAAAGCCGTCGAGAGCATCTTGGAAGTCGACTTTAAGGTGCTACACAATTTTGTTGTGTTCACAGGCAGCGCCGAACCGAAAACCGGCATGCCAGAAAACGTTGCGTGGGGGTTGCGCGACCTTGGCAAGCTGATCGCAGTGCGACGACAGATCGTCTTTTCGGACCTCCAATTGAATGCGTTTGTCGAAAAGCTGCAAGGTCAGGCATTGGAGAACAACAGGACTGTTCGCAGACAGCACCTGCAAAACCTTGAGAAAAAAGCAGCGGCGAAAACCGTTGCACAATCTTCTGGGCCCTCAGACCCCGTGAGCCAAGCCTCGTGCCCGAAATGTGGAGGCGAAATGGTAAAGCGCGCAAATCGAAAGACGGGTGATCCATTTTTGGGGTGTGCGAAGTTTCCAAAGTGTCGGGGCACACTTAAGGTGGATTGATATCAAAGAGATTGCTTTTCACCAGCATCCAGCAGGCGCCGGGTGGCTGCGTGACGAGGCGCTTTCTCATTATCACAGTCGATCGGAGATGTGATGCTGAACAATATTGGACTTCTTGGCCTGCTGCTTTTGATACTCATTTTGGCAATGTTGGTCGCGGCGTTGGTCAGACCGCGTACCCCAGATACGCCGCGCGGCTCGGTGGTATGGCTATTGGTATGGGCTGTTGTCTTCTTCCCGTTCGCGATCATCTACGCATTGATGCGACGCTGGAGCGACCCAGAAGAGATGAACTGACCGCGAGACCAAGACGGGTAGTTGCGTCTCCCGTTAATTTTCCCGGCTTCGTCGTGGTTGGACTTTTGGTGTGCTGTATTGAAAGCTCGCAATATCGCAGTGTCGCGCCTTTGTCTGCTCCGTCCCGCACAACCGCCTTCCGGGTCACGCGTGGCTGACCGGCAGGTCAATGCCGCGCTCTGCAAAACCGTGTCACGGGGGCGGGGAAGGTTGGCTCTGAGCCCATTTTTGACATTGCCTCGGTTCTGCGCATTTGAACCGTCGGGTACGCGGCGGACCTTCGATCCATGTCGAATACATACGGGTCCCTAGACAATAAAAATTGTTGATACGTCGTTTGTTGGTTACGCTCGGAGCGTGTGACGCAGTGAGACCGGAGGCTTGGATATTATGACCGACGTGAACCGCAGAGCTATTGTATGGGCAGGTCTTGTTGGAGCGACGGCGCTGACGCCGGTGGGGCGGGCCATGGCGTTGACGGGCTCTTTGCAGGACGTGGGAAGTGTCGCTGCGGCTCCGCCAAAGGCCATCATCTACACAGCCCGCGAGATCGTCACGCTTGACCCCGCGCGGCCGTCGGCCGAGGCGGTGGCGGTCGTGAGCGGGCGAATTCTCTGGGTCGGCTCCCTCGACGAGACGATCGCAATTCTGGGCGACCAGTCCCATGAGGTCGACACGACATTTGGCGACCACGTGATTATCCCGGGCTTCGTGGCCCAGCACGACCACCCTGTGCTCGCCGCGCTGACCATGTCATCCGAAATCCTGTCGATCGAGGATTGGGTCCTGCCCTCGGGGACCGTGCCAGCCGTCAAGGACAAGCAGGACTTCATCGACCGGTTGACCGCCGCCGTCGCTGCGGGCACCGATCCCAACGTACCGGTCCTGACATGGGGCTATCACCCGGCGTTCTATGGCCCGCTGACGCGAGCTGAACTCGACGTCATCAGCGCAACCCGGCCGATCCTCGTATGGGGTCGCTCCTGTCATGAGTTCTTCCTGAACACCGCCACGCTCGAGCGTGGCGGGCTGACCCGCGAAGCCTACGGCGCCTTTCCGGCGTCGGCGAAGGAGCAGAGCAACTTCGAGGACGGGCACTTCTGGGAACAGGGCATGTTTGCGGTTCTGCCCCATATCGCCACGATGGTTGCCAGTCCCGAGAGGCTCCAGGCCGGCCTTGAGCTCAGCAGGGACTACATGCACGCGAAGGGGATCACCTTCGGCAACGAGCCGGGTGGCATCCTCGCCAAACCCGTACAGGACGGAGTGAACGCCGTCTTCTCGAGCCCCGACATGCCGTTCCGCTGGTCCTTCATGCCTGATGGCAAAAGCATGGTGGGCATGTATGACGACGACGCCCAGGTCATCACCGAGACCGAAAAGCTCGCCTCCTGGTATGGTGGCATGACCAGCATGACGTCCAGGCAGGTCAAGCTCTTCGCCGACGGGGCGATCTACTCCCAGCTCATGCAGGTGCGCGATCCCTACCTCGACGGTCACAGTGGCGAATGGATGATGGACCGGGACGTGTTCGAGCGGGCGTTCCGCATCTACTGGGACGCGGGCTACCAGATCCACATCCACGTCAACGGCGACGAGGGGCTGAACCGCGTTCTCGACACGCTCGAGTCCAATCTTCGGCGCAACCCGCGCTACGATCACCGCACGGTGCTCGTCCATTTCGCAGTGAGCGGCGCCGACCAGGTCGCCCGGATAAAGGCGCTCGGCGCGATCGTCAGCGGAAACCCTTACTACGTCGCGGCGCTGGCTGATCAGTACGGCGAGGTGGGCCTCGGCCCGGAGCGTGCGGACGAAATGGTGCGTCTGGGCGACCTCAACCGGGCGGGCATTCCGTGGTCGCTCCACTCCGACATGCCAATGGCACCGGCCGATCCGTTGTTCCTCATGTGGTGCGCGGTGAACCGACGCACGACCTCGGGCCGGGTCGCGGGGCCGGACCAACGCGTGACTGTTGAAGACGCGCTGCGCGGGGTCACCATCGAGGCAGCTTACTCGCTGAAGCTCGAGGACGAGATCGGGACGATCTCTCCCGGAAAGCGGGCGAACTTCACAATCCTCGACTCCAACCCTCTCTTGGTCGACGCGACCGAGATCCGCAACATCGGCGTCTGGGGAACCGTGATGGAAGGGCGCATGCTTCCGACGGGCGTGGCGGAGCGAAAGGCGTCGCGCGACCTTCCGGGGGGAGCTGCTGCAGAGCGGGAGTTTACTGAGGCCGCGCTAAACCATGCGCTCACGGTGGCCCACGGCCTGCATTGATCCAAAACGAAAGGAAGCCACGTGAGTGTTGAACGTAACGTACTGCCCGTCTTGTTTCTGACCGTCGGCATGATCACGACCGGATGTCAGCCTGACAAGACCGAGAATGAGCAACCGGTGGCAACAGATCTTGCCAACCCCGCCGCGGTCTTCTGCGCCGAAAGCGGCGGCACCTACAGGATCCACCGGTCCGCCGACGGGTCTGAGAGCGGGATCTGCACTCTCTCAGACGGCACCGAGGTAGACGCCTGGGACTATTTCCGGAGAGAGTCCAAGGAGTAGACCGGACCAGGTGCTCGTGGACATTGATGGCCCCCTCGGTCAATGCCCGTTCCGGAACAAGTGTCAAGGTTGATGCCTTGTCGGCGAAAGCCCGAAAAGTCCCGCATTGTGTGAGTTTGAGCATCCCTGGATTTGGCACCCGCGGCGAATGGCCGGAATGCGGGTGCGACTGCAGCATCGCGAAAGTAGGTTGAAGGTCCGGAATGGTGAAGGATTTTTGATGCGGGCCGGGGTGAGTGGGTGCGGCTTGGCGCTCGGGCGGCCCGCGCTGGAAATCCTCCCAAGGTGGACGCCGCGGGGACTGGGCGGAGTCTATGGGGATTGTGTGCTGTCGGTTGATGCGACGGTGATCTGAGCGGAGGGGTTGACGCTGTTCATGTCAAGGGCAGGTGGCTTCTTGCCGCGCGGCTCTGCGTGCGAAGCAGTCCGTTTTGAAGGCATTGCAGCAGTATTTGACGCCGGAGTTTGCACGGCGCATCTCGACCGGCCCGGTGCAGTTTGTTGCCGCGCGGCGCTCAAAGACGAAAGTCGCGGTAGACCGGGCCATTGCTCCTACGCTTTTGCTGATGCGGAAAATTCACGCGCTTCGTGTGCTGGTTCCCGCTGTGCGGCCCAAGATCATGGAACTGCGATTGAGACCACGTTCCCGCCATTTGTCGCGAGTGCAACAGTCAGGTACGGTCGGCATTGCTATCGCAAGTAAGCTGCTTTGGGAGCACTGCAGCGCAAGAGCCGCCTCGTGAATATCGGATTCCGCACCAGGCTCCGACGTGAAATCCGATGCAATTCTGTTCTTCGGTTGCCGCCCGTCAGCGCAGGTTTTCGGCCATGATCAGTTCGGTCGGGATTGCTGGCGGCCAGCCAACTCCACCCTGAAAGTGCTGCAACAGGGTATCGACCGACGTGCGAGCGGCCAAGTCCATGTCCTGGTGGATGACAACGTCAAATACACCGGACAAGAGCCCCTGGCGTGTAAGGGGGGTCAGATTGAAGGCGCAGTAAATGACGTCGTTCGCCCTGCCGGCTTCCAAGAGCGCTTTCTCGATGCCCCGATTTGCGCCGCCGACGCTGCAAATTCCCCTGACGTCGCCGCTATCACTCAGAAGCTCTTTTGTCATGTCGTAGTTGCGCTGAGGATCGTCCTTGCCAGAAAATGTCGGTAGAACGTTGATATGCTGGAATTGGTCTCGCAGAACGCTTCGGAAACCCGCTTCGCGTTCTTCGTGGCTGCGGTAGAGTTCGCCGCCTGCAAAGAGAGCGACATCGCCGGGTTGGTTGCAAAGGCGACCCATCAAGAGACCCGCGGCGCGCCCGGCGGCACGATTGTCCAGCCCGACGTATGCGAGGCGGGTCGAAGAGGGCAGATCCGTCAAGATACAGACGACGGGGATGCCCGCGCCGGTCAGACGCGCGACGGCATCGCGCACGATCGGATGATCGAGAGGCTGAACGATGACGCCGTCGGTGCCACGTTCGAGGCATTCGTCGAGAGCGCTGCGAAGCGCTTCGGGGACCATTCTTTTCGACAATGTGCAGCGAAAGTTGAAACCGACTCCTTCGCAATGGGCCTTGAGAGCTTTGGCAAGCACGTCATTGGCGAATCCGGCACCCTGAGCGAGTATGACGTCGAGCGTCAGCCCGGCGGGCACCGAGGGGATGACCTGGGGGCGTCCGGTCGATACGTCCAGGCGCGCCATGGCGTCTCGCACCTTGTCGATTGTCTGCTGTCGTACTCCGGGGCGGTCGTTCAGAACCCTATCGACCGTTGCCGTGCTTACGCCTGCTTGCAGGGCGATGTCGATCACGCGAGGTTTCGAGGGCTTGTCTGATGCGTTCATGGTGATGGTTTTGATGCCTCATTGAGGTGAGGCAATCAAGTTGGGGCGAAAATCACCGGGAAACAAGCAATTTCCAGCATGTCCCCAAGTGCAAATTCGCGGAAGCTGGCCTTTAATTCCCGGGCAATTCGATGGCAAGGGGGATTCGAATGCCAGGAGTTGAAGAACGCGATCTGGTTCTGAGTGCATTGGCGGAAAGACTGGGGGACGCCTGGCTTGAGCGCCGGCGTTTTACGGATTTGCAACTGTCCGAAATTCCGGTCAATCGTGCGGAAGCCTACGCTGTGGCAGACCGGATGGCCGCGCGCATCGGCGACACCCTGTCCGGTTGGAAGGTCGGCGCGACAAGCACCCGGATGCGAGAATTGGACGGGCACAGCGATGTGATTCCCGGGTACATCTTCCGGTCGGCGACATGGCAAGGCGATGACATCTCGCTTCCCGCCGAGCGGTTCCCGTTCGCAAGGGCAGAGGCCGAATTTGCCTTTCGTTTGAGCGGCGATGTGACGGCCGCCGAGATTGACGATCCGGACCGGATGGCCCGGATTGCCGTTCTGCATCCGGCGGTCGAGATCATTGGCAACAGGTTCGTGGCCGATGGGCTGACGCCCGAGCAAAACTCGCTGATGACTGTGGCCGACAATGGTGGCGGGATCGGCTTTGTCTTCGGCGCGCCGGTGGCGGATTGGCGAACCCTCGATCTGTTGCACCACGCGGTGCGGGTTTCTGTTGATGGCGGTGCGCCATCCGACAACTTTCTGGGCGAGATGCGCGGGCCGCCCCTGCAGGCGCTTTGCGATCTGGCGCGGCATCTGACGGATCGCGGTTTTGTGCTGAAGGCGGGTGACTATGTGTCGACCGGCGCAGCCTGTGTGCCTCAGGCCATCGCCAAGGGCAGCCGGGTCGAAGCGGATTTTGGCACGTTGGGCAAGATCAAAGTGAGGTTCGAATGACCGAGAAACCAAGCGTGGTGGTTGTGGGCGCGGGCGGCATGGGAGCGCTTTTCGGCGCGATCCTGCAGGAGGGCGGCTTGACCGTGACACTGGTGGATACCAATGCTGAGCATGTGACCGCCATGCAGAAAAACGGCCTGATGATAAGTGGATACGGCGGCGAACGCACGGTATCCGTTGACGCGCGTCAGGATGCCTCCGGCATCGAGCGCGCGGACATCATCCTGTTTCAATGCAAATCCCACGGCACGCGAGATGCCGCCAAGGGTATCCGGCATCTGGTCGAGAAAGGTGCGGTCTGTGTCAGTTTCCAAAACGGGCTGGGCAACGAAGAGGTCATCGGCGAGGTGGTCGGCCCTGAGAACGTGCTTGGCGGTTTGACAGCTATGGCCGCGGTGCTGGAAGCACCGGGGCACGTCCGCGATTTCAGCCGGGTGCCCTCGTCAATTGGCAAAATGGGCGGTGGGGCCAGTGCGCGTGCCGTTGCTATTGCCAGGGCGTTCACTGAGGCGGGGCTGGAAACCCATGTGTCGGAAAACGTGACACGCGACATCTGGAAGAAGCTTTTGGGCAATATCGCGATGAGTGCCGCCTCGGGCGCCACAAACATGACCGCGGTCGAGGTTCTCTCCGTGCCGGAGTTGAAGGCGACGGCCTATCGTGCGCTTGACGAGGCCCTTGCGGTGGCCACGGCACAAGGGATCGACCTTGACCGCGATGCGGCGGTTGCGGGGCTTGAGATGATCACAGCACCGGGCGGCACGGGCGACAACAAGTCATCGCTCTGCGTCGATCTTTTGAACGGGCGACCGACCGAGGTGGATTTCATCTATGGTTCGGTGATCGATCTTGGCCGCAAGTCCGGGGTGCCGACGCCGACGCTTGAGACTCTGGCAGCCATCATCAAGGGGCTGGAAGCGCGCAACGGGGGGACAGGTGATGTTTGACGGCAAGGTCGCCTTTGTCAGCGGCGGATCGAAGGGGATCGGTTTGGCCGTGGCAAGGAAGCTTGCCGAGGGCGGAGCGCAGGTCTTTCTGGCGGCATCGAACGCCGAGCGGCTTCGGGCGGCAGCGGAAAGCCTGCCTGGCAACGTCGGCACCCATGCGGCTGATCTGAGGACCCTGGATGGATGCAATGCAACGGCGGGCGCAGCGCTGGAAAGGTTCGGCCGCTGCGACATCCTGATCAACGCGGCGGGAGCCACCAAGGGCGGGATATTCCCGGAACAGCCGGACGAAGAGATGCTCGACGGCTTCGCGCTGAAGTTCCACGGCGCAGTGCGGTTGTCGCGCGCGCTATGGCCCGCGCTGAAAGAGGCGAAGGGGACAGTGATCAACATCGTCGGCGGCTTTGCCCGCACGCCCGCAGCCGATTTCATGGTGGGCGGTGCCGTAAACGCAGCCCTTGCCAATTTCTCGAAAGCGCTGGCCGCCAAAGGGCTTCACGACGATGTGAACGTCAACTGGATTCACCCAGGACTTACCGTCACCGAACGGCTGGAAGGCATCTTTGCCGACCGTGCCACGCAGCAAGGCAAGACCCGCGACCAGATCGAAGCAGAATTGATTGCGGCCGAGGGTATCCGCCGGTTGGGTCAGCCCGAGGATGTGGCGGCGCTGGTGGCCTTCCTTTGTTCGCCCGAGGCGCGGCACATCCACGGCACAGGCATCGCCTGCGACGGTGGTGGGGCGAAGGGGTACTATTGATGGACTTTGTGCTCAGTCCCGAGCAACGCCTATTGATCGACACCGTGCGGCGGTTCGTCGATACCGAGCTGCGCCCGTTGGAAGCAGGCGTCGAGGAAACCGGGCGGCTGGAACCCGAGGTGGGCGAAGCCATCAAGGCCAAGTCACGCGCCCTTGGGCTATATGCGATGAACATGCCGGTAGACCTGGGCGGGGGCGGGCTGTCGACACTCGACTGGATGCTGGTCGAAGAGGAATTTGGCCGCACGACCGATATCCTGGTCCGCCGCGCTTTTGGAAATGTTTATGACATACTGCTGGCCGGAACCGAGGCTCAGAGAGACCGCTGGCTGATCCCGGCGATCCGAGGCGAGCGCACATTTTCTGTCGCCTTCACCGAGGCCGAGGCCGGGTCAGATGCGGCAGCGATCCGGACCCGCGCGGTGCGAAGGCGCGATGGTTGGGTGCTGTCCGGGCAAAAGCAGTTCATTTCGGATGCGCTCTATTCCGACTTCTTTGTCGTCACCGCCGTCACCAATGCGGATGCTGGTACCAGGGGCATTTCGACCTTCATCGTGGATCGCGACGCGGCAGGCATGTCGATCGGCACGGATAACCCGATGATGGGCCTTCGGGGGACGACCCATGCGGAAATCTCGTTTGCGGAGGTTGCCCTGGACCCCATCAACCTGCTTGGCGAGGAAGGTCAGGGCCTGAAGCTGGCGCTTGACACGCTGGGGAGGGTCCGCCTTGCGCAGGTGGCGGCGCGCGCCGTTGGCAAGGCCACGCTTCTCTTGGAACTGGCCATCGATCATGCGCGCAACCGACAGCAGTTCGGCCAGCCCATCGGCGGATTTCAGGCCGTGGGCCGGATGCTGGCCGACAGCGCGGTCGAGATCAATTCCGCTCGGCTGGCGCTATGGCAAGCGGCCTGGATGCTGGATCAGGGGCGGAAGGCCCGCACCCAGATTTCGGCAGTCAAGATGCAGGCCTCCGAAACTCTGGGCCGCGTTGCTGACCGCACAGTGCAGATTTTCGGCGGTTCGGGCTACAGCTGTGACCTGCCCATCGAACGCTATTACCGCGACGCGCGCATCTATCGCATCTTCGACGGCACTTCTGAAATCCACCGCAACGTCATCGCCCGCCGTCTGCTTGACGGCGACGAAAGCTACAAAATACCGGCCTGACCCATGAGTTCCAAATTCCTCGACATCGACCAGATCGCAAAATTGATCCCCGACGGGGCGACCGTTGGCCTTATCGGCGGCGGTGGCGGGCTGGTCGAAGCGAGCCTTTTGCACGAAGCGGTCGAGAAACGATTTCTCGCCGAAGGGCATCCGCGAAACCTGACCCTTGTGCATGCGCTTGGTATTGGGGACAGAGACGAACGCGGCGTCAACCGGTTTGCCCATGCGGGCATGGTCGAGCGCGTTATCGGCGGCCATTGGGTCTGGTCGCCCCGGATGCAGGAGATGGCGCGGACCGGTGAGATCGAGGCCTATGTCATGCCCTCGGGCGTCACCATGCAGCTACTGCGCGAGATTGCGGCCAAGCGACCGGGTCTGATCACCCATGTGGGGCTGGGCACTTTTGTCGATCCCGAACAGGACGGCGGCAAGATGAACGCGGCCACGACCGAGGATCTGGTCGAGCGGATCGAGATCGATGGGAAGACATATCTTCGCTACCTTCCCTATCCGATTCATGTGGCGCTGCTGAAAGGCTCGATTGCCGACGAGGATGGCAACATCAGCCTTGATCAGGAACCGGCCAACGTTGACATCTACGCCATGGCGGCCGCCGTGCGAAACTCAGGTGGCAAGGTGATTTTTCAGGTGCGCGAGCGGGTGGCGCGTAAGGCCCTCGGCGCGCGGTCCGTGCGCATTCCCTCGGCCCTGGTCGATGCCATCGTTGTCGATCCGGACCAGCGGCAGGGCTACGATCTGGTTTATGACCCGGCGATTTCGGGCGAGCAGCGCCTCGACGAGGCGCTTCCGCCGGTGCCCGATTTCTCGATCCGACAGATCGTCGCGCGCCGGGCCCATGAGGAGCTGCGCGAGGGCGCTGTCATCAACTATGGCTTCGGCATCCCTGACGAGGTGGCCAGCATCGTCGCCAGCCGGGGCGAACAGGATCGCTATTATCAAACCATCGAGCACGGCACCTATGGCGGCACCCTGCTGACCGGCACATTGTTTGGCTATGCCCGGAACCCAAGCTGTATGATCGACGGACCCGCGCAGTTCGATTTCTATTCCGGTGGCGGGTTGGACATCGCCTTTCTGGGCTTTGGCGAGATTGACGGGCAAGGCAACGTCAATGTCTCAAAGCTGGGCGGGCTGACGGTTGGTCCGGGTGGCTTCATCGACATCGCGCAAAACGCGCGGAAAGTCGTGTTCTGCGGCACTTTCGATACGAAAGGGGCGCGCATCGCAAGCGGTGCGGGCACACTGCGGATCGAGCGCCATGGCGACATCTGCAAGTTGGTGTCCCGAGTTGAGCAGATCACCTTTTCCGGCGCGCAGGCCCGGATGCAGGGGCAGAAGGTGCTCTATGTGACCGAGCGCTGCGTCTTTGAATTGCACGACGACGGCTTGCATCTGACCGAGATCGCGCCGGGGGTCGATCTTGGTACTGACATTCTGGACAAGATGGAATTTGCCCCGATCATCACGGGCACGCCCAGCCAGATGAGCAGCGCATTCTTCGTCGATCACGCCAAGGCAAGCGCCCATGCCTGAACGTCTTGCCTTGATTGGCGCCGGTGTTATTGGCAGGCGGCATCTGAAAGCCATCGCGGATACGAATGCCGCCGAATTGGTTGCTGTCGCCGACCCGATGGCAGGCGTGGCGGACCTGGCGCGCGAACTTGGGGTGCCTCATTTTGCCGAAGCAGAGGACATGCTGGCGGCAGTTGCGCCATCAGGTGTGATCATCGCCACACCGACCGAGCATCATTTGCGACCCTCGCTTGCCGCTCTGGAAGCGGGGTGCCACCTTCTGGTGGAAAAGCCGATCACCGCGACCGCGGCAGAAGCAGACACGCTTGTTCAATCGTCGGAAGCAAAAGGGCTGCATGTTCTGGTCGGTCACCACCGGCGTTATTATCCGCAAGTGGAAAAAGCCCGCGAGATCTTACGAGGTGGCGCGCTTGGGCAATTGGTCACGGTCTCGGGTCAGTGGAGCGTACGGAAGCCCGACAGCTATTACAAACCCGATTGGCGCAAGGGCTGGCGTGCGGGACCGGTGTTAACCAATCTGATCCACGAAATGGACTATCTGCGCTATATCGTGGGCGAAGTCACGTCGGTGACCGGCCTTCTTGGCAGCCCGGTGCAGGGCTTTGAGAAGGAGGACGTGGCGGCCTTCGCGCTGGCCTTCGAGGGTGGCGCCTTGGGGGCATTCGTCCTGTCGGATCAGGCGGATGGCCCCTGGGCCTGGGAACTGGCCACGGGCGAGAACCCTGCCTTCCCGAAGAACGGCGAGAACTGCATCACCTTCACAGGGACCAAGGGTGCCCTGGAGTTTCCCAATCTCCGCCACTGGACCTCGGACGGGTTGGAAAGCTGGATCACGCCCAAGTCCTACCGTGACTATCCGCTTGGTCTTGGTGACGCCTTTGTACGGCAGATCGAGCATTTTGCCGATGTGATCGACGGCCGCGCACTCCCCCGGATCACAGCCGCCGATGCTACAGAGAGTTTGCGTGCAACGCTTGCGGTGCTGGACTCGGCAAAGAGCGGGCGGCGGGTCGATTTATGAGCGACAACGATGCCATTCTCATCGATGCAGACGAAAGCATCATGACCATCACCATAAACCGGCCAGAGGCTCACAACGCGCTGAACGCAGGATGCCATGACGCCCTTCACGAGGCATTCGACCACTTTCAGGCCGATCCCGCGTTGCGCGTGGCAATTCTGACAGGCGCGGGCCAACGTGCTTTTTGTGCGGGCTCCGATCTGAAAGACCGTGCGGCCTTGGGTGGCGATAGGTTTCCTCTCTCGGGGTTCGGCGGGTTGTGTCAACGGTTCAACCTTTTCAAGCCGGTCCTTGCCCTGGTGAATGGTGACTGCGTTGGTGGTGGGTTGGAAATGGTGCTGGCAGCGGATTTGGCTGTTTCGGTGCCGGACGCCCGCTTTGGCTTGCCCGAGCCGCGCGTGGGATTGGCGGCTTCTGGTGGGTTGCACCGCCTCGCCCGGCATATCGGGTTGAAGCGAGCGATGGAAATCGCGCTGACAGCGCGATTGTTCGAGGCCGACGAGATGGTGGAATACGGTGTCATCAACCACGTTGCCGATGACATCGACGACGCAAAGCATGTGGTGATGAACTGGGCGCGTGACATTGTCAAAAATGCGCCAATGGCGATTTCGGCCACCAAGCAGATGATGCTGCGCGGTCTGGACCATGCAGCCCTGTCCGACGCATTCGACGCAGACTATCCAGCCTATCGCGCCATGCTGGACAGTGACGACGCGCGCGAGGGGACGACAGCGTTTCTGGAAAAACGAAAACCGAAATGGCAGGGCAGATAAAGGAGAAAGAGATGTCAGACTTCCATGTCGAGATCGGCGCGAAGGTCAGCTTTTCCAAAACCGTGTCGGAAAGCGATGTTTATATGTTCGCGGGCATCACCGGGGATTTCTCGCCCAACCATGTGAACAAGGCCTATATGGAGAAGTCGAGCTATGGTCGCCTGATGGCCCATGGAGCCCTGATGGTGGGATTTATGTCGACGGTGTCGACCATGGCGATTGCCCACACGCGCGAGGCGGACGAAACGCCGGTTTCGCTGGGATATGATCGCATTCGGTTTCTGAAGCCGGTGTTCCTGGGCGATACGATCACGGTCGAGTATGAGTTTGCCGCGATTGATGTGGAGCGGAAGCGCTCGACCGCAGATATCCGGATCACCAATCAGGACGGGGAGTTGACGACCGTGGGACAGCATATCTTGAAATGGGTGCCGAACACATGAGCTTTGATCTGAACGGAAAAACCGCCATCGTGACGGGGGCCGCCCGGGGCATCGGGCTGGCGATTTCGCGGCGGTTCACCGAACTTGGCGCGAAAGTTTCGGGCTGGGATCTGTCGTCGGTGGTTGCAGAAGACGAGGACTGTTTTTCGCATTTGGTGGACGTCGATGTTGCCAGCGAAGCCTCAGTTAAAGCCGGGTTCGCCGCCTCGCAGCGTGCGCTCGGACGGGTGGACATCCTGGTTGCGAATGCAGGGATCAACGGACCGACCAAACCGGCCTGGGACTACACGCTCTCTGAGTGGCAACAGGTGATCGACGTCGATCTGACCGGTGTCTTCCTTTCGAGCCGCGCGGTTCTGCCCCAGATGCGCGCCCGTGGCACGGGTCGCATCATCGTGACATCCTCGGTCGCTGGGAAAGAAGGCAACCCCGGCGCCTGCGCATATGGCGCGGCAAAATCGGGGGTTATCGGCTATGTCAAAGGGTTGGCCCGCGAGTTGCTGCCTTCTGAGATCACCGTGAACTGTGTGGCCCCGGTGATGACCGAGACCGACCTTCTGACCGGCATGAGTGATGAATATATCGCCGACAAGCGGGGCCGCATTCCGATGGAACGGTTCTGTACGCCAAAGGAAGTCGCCGATATGACCGCCTGGATTGCAAGCCCGTTGTGCTCCTTCACCACGGGCCAGGTCTTTGACGTGACTGGCGGGCGGGCGACTTATTGATGGCCGGAGTTCCGATAGAGCGTCTTTGCATACATCAGCTGACCCTGATGCAATGCAGTTTCGTTGAAGGCCTGGAATGCCTTGCACGACATCAGGTGCCGATGACCGCCATCTGGCACGAAAAACTGGACGAAGTGGGTGTTTCTGCCGCCCTGAAGGTTCTTACCGATACTTGTGTCAAACCCGTCGCCCTTTGCATCGGCGGGTTGATGGCGGAGCGCGACCCGGGCGAACGCGCGCGCCAGATGGATCTGACGCGTCGGCGGATCGGAGAATGCGCGGACCTTGATATCAAGAGCTTGCTGGTGCTGACGGGCGGGTTAAGCGACGGGGATACCGATCTTCTGGCCGCCCGGACAAGAGCGCTTGAGGGATTTGCCGAAGTGTTGCCCGAGGCGCGCGCGGCCGGCGTGCGCCTGGTGCTGGAACCCCTCCACCCGATGGTCTGCGGCTTTCGCTCGGTCATTTCGACCCTGGCGGCGGGATGCGACTTTCTGGACGAATTGGACGCGGACGACGCGACCGGGCTGGCGCTTGATACCTATGCGCTTTGGTGGGACCTGAACCTGCCCGGCGACATTCAGCGCGCAGCGCCGAGGCTCAGGCACTTTCACGTCTCGGACTGGCTGGCTGAGACAAAAGATGTGCGCCTTGATCGCGGCTTGCCAGGTGACGGATTGATCGACAATCGTTTCCTTCGCCACACCCTCGAAAACGCGGGTTTTTCTGGCCCGGTCGAAGTTGAGATTCTCTCGAAAACCCGTTGGTGGTCCGCACCGCCCGACGAACTGGTCGCAAATATCATCGCGCGGGCCGAGCAGGTCTTGTGAGAATTGATGCGAACTGCCCGGAATGATGCATCAAATCGCGAAAACATCAAAAACCCGCGCTTCATCCGGCCATCGTGACGGCCAAGGCGTTTTGTCAACATTGACGGAGACCCACCCTGGAACTCAGGATTACGGCGAGAAGAGGCCGGCTTCGGCATCGGGGGGAGAGACTTGCTAGACATTCGCGGCGTTGAAACCGGCTATGGCAGGCTGAAGATCCTGCGGGGCATCGACATGAAGGTCGATTCCGGGGGGATCGTGGCGCTTCTGGGCGGGAATGGCACCGGCAAGTCGACACTGCTGAAGGCCATTTCGGGAATCATTCCGGTCTGGAGCGGCGAGATCACCTTCGACGGCCTGCCGATCCATAACAAGAAACCCCACGAGATCGTTCGCGCGGGTCTCGTACAGGTCACGCAAGGCAAAGACAGCTATCCCGGTATGACCATCGAAGAAAACCTGATGCTGGGTGCCTATGCCAGAAGCGACAAAGCGGCGGTGCAGGAGGATCTGGAGAAGGTCTACACCTACTTCCCGATCCTGAAGGAGCGGCGGAAACAGCTTTCGGGCCTTCTTTCAGGAGGTCAGGTGCAAATGTTGGTGATCGGGCGCGGGCTGATGGCGGCGCCCAAGATGATCATGCTGGACGAACCCTCGGCGGCGCTAGCACCTTTGGTCGTGCTGGACATCTTCAAGCAGATCAACCGCATCCGCAAGGAACTCGGCATGACGATTCTGATTGTCGAGCAGAACGTCCGGATGGCGCTTCTCTTGGCGAGCTATGGCTACGTTGTCCACGACGGCCGCATCCACATCGAGGGTGAGGCGGAATCCATGATCCACGACGACAAGGTGCGTCACGCCTATCTGGGCGGCACGGTTGCCGAGGTCGAGAATGCTTGAGGGGCACTCATAATGCTGCTGGATTTTGTCGTTGTTGGTTTGTCGATCGGGCTGGTTTACGGCCTTGTCGCCCTGGGCATCTCGCTCATCTATTCGGGCCTCGACATCGTGCATTTCGCTCATGGCGAGATTTTCATGTTCGGGGCCTTTTTCGGGCTGGTGCTCTATTCGGACATGGGCATCGCCTATCCGATCACCCTGTTTCTGGCGATGATCATCACCGGGATAATGGGCGTGGTGATCGAGCGTGTCTTCTACCGGCGGCTGACCAGCCAGGGCGGCGGATACACGGTTGCAGGCATGGGGATGATCATCTGCGGTTTCGGCATGGCGATCATCCTGCAGAACGTCGCTTTCCTGATCTGGGGTGCCGAGGGCCACGCCATGGGTGTGCAATTCGGGATGCCCATTGCTGTGGGCGACATCACTCTGCCCAGGTCCTACCTCTGGATTCTGATCGTCTCGGTCACGCTGATGGCCGCGCTGCATGTCATGCTGAAGCACACCAAGGTTGGGCTAGCCATCCGCGCGGTGGCCGCCAACAAGGACATCGCCTATCTGATGGGGATCAACGTGCCCCTGATGATCTCTCTGATATTCGGGCTGGCCTGCGGTCTTGCAGCGGCAGGCGGTGTGCTGATCGGGCCGATCAACTATGTCCAGGTCGAGATGGGCTATCTCATCCTGATCAAGGCCTTCGCTGCCGCCGTGGTGGGGGGCTTCGGTTCGCTGCCGGGGGCCATTCTGGGTGGGCTTCTCGTCGGTGTCTTCGAAACGCTGGGCGCCGCCTATATCTCGGGCAGCCACAAGGACATCTACGCATTCCTGCTTTTGATCTTCGTTCTGATGGTCCGCCCCACGGGACTTTTGGGCCAGCTCGCCAAGGTCAAGGCTTGAGTACCACTAAATACATAAAACTGGGAGGACCTCATGAAAGTGATTAGCAAACTGGGAATTGCCGCAGCGGTGGTGACTTCGGTTGCCGCCTCGGCGGTCTACGCCGGAGAGATCCGCATCGGGGCGACCATGCGGATGATATCGGAGAACGGCCAGAAATACGGCCAGATGATGCAGGACGAGTTCGACGCGATCAACGCGGCGGGCGGCATCAACGGGCACACGATCCATCTCACGCTTTTGAATGACGAGTGCAAATCCGACAAGGGCGTCGCGAACGCGAACAAATTCGCCTATCAAGACAATGTACACCTTGTCATCGGCTCGACCTGTTCGTCGGTGTCGCTGCCGATCGTGGACGTTACGGCGCAGGCGCAGGTTCCGCAGATCATCCCGCACTCGACCAATGACATGATCACGCGGAAAGGCTCGGAATGGGTGTTCCGCGTGCCGATCTCGGCGCGGTACTATAAAGGCGTTGTCGCCAAGTACATTGGCGAGAACATCGGCACCAACATCGCTTATATCTTCGCCTCTGACGCCGCTGCGGTTTCTGACGCAGAGGGTCTGAAAGAACAGATGGCCGCCCAGTTCGGCGCCGAGCCGGCCTATTGGGCGCAGGTGCAGGAAAAGGAAATCGACTTTCGCTCGCACCTTCTGAAGATCAAGGCGATGGATGTGGATGCGCTGTTCATCGCGGCCTTGCAGGAGCCGATGGCGCGTGCGCTGGTGCAATCCTATGAGGTTGGCATTCCAGAAGACGTGAACCGGGTCGCCAACTCGGTCGCCTCAAACGCACCGGTGCCGGGCATGGCGGGCGACTCAATCAAGGGCGTCTTCTATACCGCCGCCTATTCCGACAGCGACGATCGCCCGATTGCGCAGGAATTCAACGCGATGGTGAAGGAACGCTACGGCATCGACAAGGTCGACCACGACTTCAGCCAGGCCTGGGATCTGATCCGCATCGTCGAGATTGCGCTGAGCAACGCCGATCTGCAACTGACCGACGACAGCCTTGCCGCGGACCGAACCGCGATCCGTGACGCCATCGCAGGCGTGCAGAATTATGAAGGCCTTGCTTCAGGTCCCATCAGCTTCTGCGCCGATCCGACGCCCGAGTGCCGGGACGGCAACCGCACAGTTGTTCTGATCGGCTATGAGAAAGGCGGCGAGGATTTCGAGGTTGGTATCCTTGACCGCGTGACCATGCCGATCGACTTCGGCCTGGATTAATACCGTCCTGATCCGGGCTGGCCTTGGTTTTGGCTGGCCCGGATTGCCGACCGCGATTTCAAGGACAATCAAGACTATGCACGCAGTCATCGACAGCTTCATGGCAGGTATCCATCGCCTGTCGCGCATTCATCCGATTGCGCCTTGGTGCGTGGGCCTGATCCTCTTGATCCCGCTTCCCTGGATCGCGGCGAACAACTATCAAATTTTCCTGCTGAACCACATTTGCATCATGATCATCATGGCCACCGGCCTGAACATCGTGAAAGGCTTCGCAGGCCAGGTCACAGTGGGACACGTGGCGCTGGCGGCGGTTGGCGCTTTTACTTCGGCCGTGCTGTCGACAAAATTCGGACTGCCATTCTGGGTCTGCATGCCAATCGCGGTCTGTGTGACCGTATTCACCGGGGCGATTGTCGCCATCCCGTCGTTCCGGCTTGAAGGGGCCTATCTGGCGCTTGCAACGCTCGCCTTTGCCCAGGCCGTCGAGATCTTCATCCGCGTCACAAACTATTTGGGCGCCGCATCGGGTATCGGAGGCGTCAAGCCGCCCGTCTTCTTCGGCATTGTCCTGCGCGATTACGGCAGCTACTACTACCTTGTCATGCCGCTGACCGTGCTCGCGGTCTACGCCAGTTTCGCCATCCTGAAGTCTGCCACCGGCCGCGCCTTCATGGCGATCCGCGAAGACCCGCTTTCCGCCGCGGCGACCGGCGTTCACGTCAAACGCTACAAGCTGATCGCATTCATGCTGAGCGCAGTTTACGCCGGGCTGGCCGGGTCGCTTATGGCGCATATGCTGCCGGGCTACATTCATCCCAACAACTTCACCGTAATCGAGATGGTCACCGTTCTTCTGATGGTCGTCCTGGGCGGCATCGGCCATATCTGGGGCGGCGTGATCGGCGCCATCATCGTCTCGATCGTTGCCGACGTGACCCGTGACTATTACTTCTACCAGCTTCTTCTCTTCGGCCTTGTGATCGTCGGCACAGTCATCTTCATGCCCAAAGGCATCGGCGGCATCATCGACCGCTATTTCGTCTCGCGCCGCTTCGTCGCTGCCCGCGAGGCCACAGCGGCCCGCAAGCGCGAACAGGTTGGAACACTTCCCGAAGGGGAAAGCTGATGGACACGCTTCTGAAAGTCACCGGCCTCAACAAACACTTCGGCGGCTTGCACGCAATCAAAAACGTGGATTTCGAGTTGGCAGAGGGCGAAATGCGCGCCGTGATCGGCCCCAATGGCTCCGGCAAAAGCACGTTTTTCAATCTTCTGAGCAGCATTTATCCCGTGGACACCGGCACCATCATCTTTGATGGCTACGACATCACCGATTGGGAGCCGCATCGGATCGCCGAAGCGGGCGTCGCCCGCACCTTTCAACTCTTGCGCATGTTCACCGAGATGAGCGTCTTGGACAATCTTCGCATCGGCCACCACTGCCACGTTCAATACGGCATTTTCTCCGGCCTCTTCGGTACGGGTCAGGTGGCGGCGGAGGAAAAACGCATCCTCGAAGAGATGATGGAGATACTGGAGTTGATCGGGCTTGCCGATTTCGCCCATATCCCGGCCTCGGAAATGTCCATCGGTCAACGGCGCCTTCTGGCCATGGGTCGATCCATCGCCATGCGCCCGAAACTCTTGCTGTTGGACGAACCGGCGGCGGGCTTGTCGCCGGTGAACGTCGATAATCTGATGAGCATCATGATGGTGCTGAAGAAACGCTATGACCTGACGATCGTCATCGTGGAACACATCCTGAAAGTCGTGATGGACACCTGCGACCGGATTTCCGTTCTGGATCACGGCGAAAAGATCGCCGAGGGCACGCCGCAAGAGGTCAGCAACGATCATGCGGTGATCGAAGCCTATTTAGGCCGCGAGATGAGCGACGAGCAGGTGAAGGAACTCTTGGCGGTTTAAAAAGGAGTGCAGCTTGAAAACCTCAATCGCAACGGTATCGATCAGCGGCGATCTGCCCGAGAAACTGGACGCGATTGCCGAGGCGGGCTTTACTGGCGTCGAGATCTTCGAACATGACTTTCTGGTGCATGACGCCTCGCCCGCCGAGGTGGGCAAAATGGTGCGCGAGCGGGGGCTTGAGATCACACTGTTTCAGCCTTTCCGTGATTTCGAGGGCATGTCCGAGCCGCACCGCGCCCGCGCCTTCGACCGGGCCGAGCGCAAATTCGATGTCATGAGCGAGTTGGGGGCCGATCTTCTTTTGATTTGCTCGAACGTGTCGGATGTGGCCTTGGGCGGTCTCGACCGGGCTGCCGCCGATCTGCACGAGTTGGGTGAGCGCGCCTTGCCGCGCGGCATAAAGGTGGGCTACGAAGCGCTGGCTTGGGGCCGTTTCGTCAACGACCATCGCGACGCCTGGGAAATCGTGCGCCGCGCGGATCACGCGAACATCGGCATCATTCTCGACAGCTTTCACACGCTGTCGCGCGGCATCCCCGTCGACAATATCGCCTCGATCCCGAAAGAGAAAATCCTGCTGATCCAACTGGCCGATGCACCGAAATTCGATATGGAGTTGCTCTATTGGAGTCGGCACTTCCGCAACATGCCAGGCGAAGGCGATCTGGATGTGGCGGGCTTCATGGAGGCGGTCGTCGCCACCGGTTACGACGGGACATTGTCGCTGGAAGTCTTCAACGACCGCTTCCGAGGCGGGTCTTCGAAAGCCATCGCACGCGACGGGCAACGCTCGCTGATCAGCCTGATGGACACGGTACGCCGAAAGGTGCCGGATGCCGCATTCCCTTTCAATAAGCTTCCCGACCGAAGTGCTGCGCTAGGGATCGAGTTCGTCGAATTTGCTGCCGCCGCTGACAAGGTCGGGGAGTTGCGAGATACTCTTGGACAGCTTGGTTTTGCCCATGTCGCGAACCACCGCAGCAAGTCGGTCGAGCTTTGGCGGCAAGGCCAGATCAACATGGTCATCAACACCGAAGCGCGCGGCGAAGCCGGTGCTGTGCAGCAGGTCCACGGTGTCGCCCCTCATGCCATCGGGTTGAAACTCGACAATGCGGGTGCTGCGACGCTCCGGGCGGATGCCCTTGGCATGACGCGCGTAGATGAGGCGAAACCCGCCGACAACCTTGACATCCCCGCCGTGCAGGAGAACGGGCTTCTACTCTATTTCCTCGACGATGGCCCTGAACTTGGCCAGGTCTGGGAGACAGAATTCGCCTTTCTGGAAGACGTAAATGCGGGTGGCATAGGTCTGACCCGGATCGACCATCTGGCGCAAACCTACGACTCCTATTCCATGCAAACCGGGCTATTGTTCTATCTGTCACTGCTCGATCTTCAGAAAAGTCCGACCGTCGATATTCCCGACCCCCGGGGGCTGATCCAGAGCCTTGCCATCCACGACGCAAACCGACGCCTGCGGCTGACGCTGAACGGTGCCGACAGTGCAAGAACCGTCGCCGGGCGCTTCGTCGAGGCGCGTCAGGCCCCGGGGTTGCAGCATGTGGCGTTTGAAACCGGGGACATCTTTGCGACGGCGGACGCCCTGGAGGCAAATGGTTTTGCGCCGCTTCCGATTTCGCCCAATTACTTCGATGACGTCGAGGCGCGGTTTGGCATCAACCCCGACCTGTCCGAGAAGCTGCGACAGCACAACATCCTCTACGATCAGGATACAGGCGGCAGCTTCTATCAGATTTTCAGCCGCTCTTATGGGGCCGGGTTTTTCTTCGAGATCGTGATGCGGGACGGCGCCTATGACGGTTACGGGGGCCCCAATGCACCGTTCCGGATCGCGGCGCAACGGCGGCTTCTGGACAGCACCTTATGACCTGACCCAAAATTTTCTCGATGCGGGGCCCTACATGAACTGGTTGGGCAAACGCCAGCCAGAATTGTACGGCACGACGACGGCGGACCAGTTGGACGATCTCTGCCGCGCCCACGCCGATGCGACGGGATACGACCTGACGGTCTTTTTCACGAACACCGAAGGGGTGGCGCTCGATCGGATTTGTGAAGCAGTCGAGGCGAGCGAAATCGACGGTCTGGTAATGAACCCCGCCGCCTGGTCGACGGGCAGCGGTGCGGCGATGCGCGATTGCCTGCGCTCGATCGCCAAGCCTTACATCGAGGTTCATATCCGCAACCAATACAAGATGCCCCATGTCTCATCGACGGCCGATCTGGCCGACGCGGTGATTCAGGGCTTGGGAGTTGGTGGTTACGGTGCCGCACTTGAGACTATGTACCGGCGGTCGACGAACGGCATCTGGTAGATCTCAGGCGTGTTCCGGAATGTGGATCTCGGGTGTCAGCAGGATTTGACTGCCGGTCTCTCCATCGCGCCCCAGCACCACATCCGACATCGCGGCGACGGCGTTTCTCGCCAACGACGCAACGGGCGTGCCAATGATCAACGTCACAATCCCATCCTCAAGTGCTGCCCGGGTTTCGACGGTCAGGGGATGCACAACCAGACGAATGCGCCCCGCCTTGCAGCTGTCGCGAAGCGCGTCGATGGCCCCTTCGACGCCGCCACCGGTCACGTAGATGCCGGAAAGGTCCGGCTGGCTGGCCAACAAATCCTGCACAACTGCATAGGTGATCTGCCTCGTCTCAAGGTTCAGCACCGCATCCCGAAGGCGAAACCCGGGTGCATTTTCGCGGAAGTAAGCGCGCAGCCCGCTTTCCCGTTGCTGATGCGCCTGCCAGAGGTTGCCGCCGACCAGCACAGCGATGGTACCCGGCTCACGAATAACGTTGGCCAACAACCAGCCCGCCTGTCGCCCGACCCGGTAGTTATCGAGACCGATGAACTTGCGACGTCGTCCCGTCGCGAAATCATTCAACAGGGAGAACACAGGCGTCTCTCCTAAACCCTCGACTGCCCGGTCGACCAAGGGATGATTGACGGCGGAGGCCGCGACCACATCGGCAGCACCGGCAAGATCGCGCAGACAGGCCGCGTATTCCGCCGGATCCTGTGTCTCGGCAAAGCGAAACGACGCGGATAGCCTCAGATCGCGATTGACTTCGCATTCGGCGCGCAAGGCCTCGGTCAGATCGCGATAGAATCGCTGGTGCTTCTTGGGCAGGACAAAACCGAAAGTTGCGCGCGGCGCGTCCTTATCCAGCCGATACCGGATAACGGGCGTGGCGTGATAACCTAGGTCGACGGCGGCTTCGAGAACCCGGCGTGCGTTTTCTTCGCGAACCTTCCGCCTGCCTGTCAGAACACGATCCACGGTTGCAAGGCCAACGCCCGCCCGTTCGGCGATGTCGGCCATGGTGGGGCGTTTCGAATGTTTTGCCATGGATGAAATCCTATCCAAAGTTGGAGAGGTTTGGAAAGGTTTTGATGAATTCTTCCGTGCGCCTCTGGCGCAAGCGTTCCTTGCCGCTAGGCTGGGTTTGAAAGAAAGGTCAAGGCATGCAGACACGCAACTACAGCCTTTTGGGCAAGGACGGGGCGCGGGCCATCGAGACCGGTTTGGCCAATGCCAAATGGTACGCGACCGAGATTCCTCGCAAGGAGATGAAGGAATTCATGAGGCGCTCGGACGGCCCCGCCATCCGCGACACGCTGATCTGGCTGGCCGCGTTATTCGGATTTGCCGGCATCGCAATCGCGCTCTGGCCGTCCTGGTGGTCGGCGCCGTTCTGGCTGGCCTATGGCGTACTTTACGGGTCCTCCACCGACAGTCGCTGGCACGAATGCGGCCATGGCACGGCCTTCAAGACCCAATGGATGAATGACGCGGTCTATCAACTCGCCTGCTTCATGATCATGCGCAATCCGGTTACATGGAAATACGCCCACGCTCGCCACCACACGGACACCACCATCGTCGGGCGCGATCCGCAAATCCTGGCACGGCGCCCGCCGAACCTGGCCAAGATGGTCGCCAATCTCTTCGGCCTTGTCGATGTGCCATTGGCGTTCAAATCCATGTTCCTGCTGGCCTCGGGCCATCTGACGGATGAGGAACAGGACTATGTGCCCAAGGGCGAACGCCCCGCCGCAATCCGTATTGCCCGTATCTGGCTCGGTATCTATGTGGCAACGGTTGCGCTGGCGGTCGCAATGGGTTCGATCCTGCCCCTATTGGTGATCGGTCTGCCGCGCCTTTACGGTGCCTGGCACATGACGATCACCGGCATCCTGCAGCACGCAGCACTTGCAGACAACGTGATCGACCACCGGCTGAACAGCCGCACGATCCTGATGAATCCGATCAGTCGGTTTATCTATTGGAACATGAACTATCATATCGAGCATCACATGTTCACCATGGTGCCCTATCACAGACTACCGGCGCTTCATGAACGGATCAAAGGCGACCTGCCTGCGCCGAACACCTCAACCTGGCAAGCCTTGCGCGAGGCGGTCCCGGTTCTTTGGCGGCAGTTGAAAGATCCTGAATACTTCATGGTGCGCGATCTGCCCCCGACCGCCGCGCCTTATCTCTGGTCGGGCCGCGAAGTGGCCGCCGACGCCGCCGAATAAGCCAAGGAGCATCCATGAAACGCGTCTACACTTGGACGGCAGAGCCCGCCCTTCGCACTGTCACAATCGCCGGCATGCAGGTAGCGAAAGGCAGCCGAAAATGGACGCAGGTCACCTCTAATACAGCGGAAGAAGCCGCCGTCGCGGAAGAGGCCGGGATCGACATGATGATTGGCAACTACATGAACATTAAGGCGGTGCGCGAAGGCTCGGCCAAGCTGTTTTTCACCGCTGCCATCCCCTATCCCGACTTTGCGACCACCGACGACATCCTGCGCGCCTCGGTCCGGGCTCTGGCCGAAGGGGCCGACGCAGTGATGACCGCGCGCAGCATGGATGTTGTGCAGGCACTCGCGCGCGAAGACATCCCCGTCATGGGGCATCTCGGCCTCGTCCCCCGCAAGTCGACCTGGACCGACGGGTTGCGCGCTGTGGGAAGAACCGCCGACGAAGCCTTCGAGCTCTACCGCAAGTTCAAGCGTCTGGAAGAGGCGGGCGGCGTCATGGTCGAAGCCGAGGTCATCCCCGGCCCGGTCATGGCCGAGATCAGCAAGCGCACCAGCATCATCACCGTGTCGCTTGGCTCGGGCGGCGGCGCGGATGTGGATTATCTCTTCATGAACGACATCTGCGGCGAACAGGAATACCTGCCACGGCACTCGCGTGCCTTTGGCAACCTTCATCGCCTTTATGAGCAGATCAGGGTCGAACGCATTGCGGCCGTCACGGCCTTCCGCGACGCTGCGGTAAGCGGCAGCTTCCCTGGCGGCGCGGAAACGGTCGGCATGGACGAACGCGAGATGGAGGACTTTCTGGAGAAGCTGGAGACGTCCAAATGACTTGGGTCCGCGCTTGCGCACGTGACGACATCGAACCCGAAGACCTGATCCGCTTCGACCACGGCGACCGAACCTTTGCCGTTTACCGCAGTCCCGCAGATGAATTCTACTGCACCGACGGGCTTTGCACACACGAACAGGTTCACCTCGAAGACGGGCTGGTCATGGACCACGTGATCGAATGCCCCAAACACAACGGCCAGTTCGATTATCGGACCGGCGAGGCAATACGTTCCCCCGCTTGTGAGCGGCTTTCGACTTACGCCGTGCGCATCGACGGCGAAGATGTTTTCATTGAAATCAGCGAATAGAGTTGGAGTTCGTCCCGATTTCCGGACAGTTTGATTATTGACCCTATGCGGCGATTTTCCAAGTCATGGGTTCGTATG
Organism: uncultured Rhodobacterales bacterium; assembly: GCA_964351155.1. Classification (GTDB taxonomy): domain Bacteria; phylum Pseudomonadota; class Alphaproteobacteria; order Rhodobacterales; family Rhodobacteraceae; genus CAYGNE01. The sequence goes on from CAYGNE010000014.1 coordinate 25,263, forward strand.
CTTGCGCGGGTGCCTGGTAGCCGATGGCTGAATGACGCCGTTGGCGATTGTAGAATACCTCTATGTATTGGAAGATTGCGGCCTTTGCCTGGGCACGCGTTTTGAAGCACTCACGATGAACGAGTTCCTTTTTCAGTGATGCAAGGAAACTTTCCATTGGTGCGTTATCGAGACATTGGCCCGTACCGCTCATGGATTGCGTGATGCGCGCCGCACCGAGCGATTTGCGGTATTCTCCACCTTCATGTTGCACGCCGCGGTCCGAATGGTGAATGAGCCCAGGAACGGCGCCACGACGCCCCAGGGCCATGTTCAGGGTATCACAGCACAGTTCGGATCGCAGATGATCGTCCATCGCCCATCCGACGATCTCGCTTGTGGCCATGTCTTTTATCGCAGCCACATAGAGCCGGCCTTCAGCGGTGTCGACGTGAGTAATGCCAGCGAGCCAAACCCGGTTCGGATTGGTGCAACCGAATTTTTGCTCCAACAGATTTGGCGACGGCCTGAGACTGTGATTGCTGTCCGTGGTGCGCGGCTTTCGAAGCTTGTGCAGCCGCGGTGAGACATTGTTTCCCGCATTATCCTGGCCACGCGCCGCTCGCAAACATGGAGCTCAGTTGCGACTGAACAAAGTCGTAAAACCAACTGCGCGCAATGCCAATGATGCGACAGAGCTGAGAGATCGGGTAAACTGTCTTGTGGGCAGCGACAAATGCATGCCTGTGTGTCATGTCTTCGCTGCCCTTGAGGCAAAAAAAAGCGGAAGCTTTCTCGAGGATTTCATTTTCCAGCTTCAAGCGTTTGTTTTCCTTGCGCAGACGATCCAGTTCCGCCGCATCTGCCCTTGGCCTGCGCATCGCTTCCAACGATCCTGCCGATTCGATCTCCAAGCGCCAAGGCTTCAATTGCGAGCTCGTCACACCCAGTTCCATGGCCACGCCGGTTTGCGTGGCACCAGGCTAATAAAGCCGACCAACGGCTGCGGCTTTGAATTCGTCAGTGAATGTCCGTCTCGATTGTCCCATTCCATGTTCCTTTCCTGGACAGGGGTACTTCTCCCCGGTGTCCGGGAACAGGGACGAAGTTCAGTCCGCATCGAACCCTTGCTCAAGTCAGTTCTCTGGAAAGCCGAGGTCCTTCAGCGCACGGTAGATGTCTTCCCTCACGACAGGATCGCGTACCGGGATCGCAGAGAAGAGCTGGGCTATCGACGCATCGGCACGCTGAGCGATGGTCCGATTGTACCAGTAACGCGCTTGTGCTTCTTTTCCGGCCACTTTGTTGATTGCTGCCGCAATCGTCGTCACGATGTAATGTGCGCCCGGCTCTCGGGCTCCCGTATCAGTGTTGAGGCAGGCTTGCTCATAGTCGCCGAGGTGCAAATGCGCCAAGGCTTTGGCCTGATGCATCGCGTACAGAAACGGGTCCAGAGGACTGAGGGCAATGGCCTCCTCCGCCGAGGCGACCGCGAGTGCCCCGTGACCGGCGATCATGTCGGCGTGGGATTTTGCGTAAAGCCCGTGAGCAAAACTCGGGCTCATCCCGATCGATCGTTCCAAATAGGTCTGGCCGGACTCGTGGTCGCCCTGCAACCAGAATGAACGCCCGTAGTTGAAGTTGCCGAACGGATCCGCCGGGTCGATCTCGAGGCACTTTTCGGCAAACCGCCTTGCGTTCTCGATCTCTGCCGTCCGGTTCTCGGAGTAGGTCATGAACGCGCTCTGAAAGGACGTGAAGGATCGGGCCGCAAAGGCACGTGCAAAGCCAGGATCGAGTGCCGTGGCCTTTTTGAAGTGGTCTGCGGCGATGGCGTTATCTTTGCCGGTAAAGCGGTACATATGGTAAAGGCCGAGATGATAGAGACTCCAGGCGTCAAGGCTTTCGGGAGGACGCAATCGTGCGCGCTCTCGCTCGTGTATGTTGATGTGCAAATCCAGACCGGAACAGACTAATCTGACGATGTCCGTCCGAATCTGGTGCACCTCATCTATGCCGCCCGACATGATTTCGCACCAAATCACACTGCCGTCTCGCGTGTCCGAAAGCTCGACCGTAATCGAGACGCGGCGCCCAGTAACTTCGACATCCCCGACCAAACAATAGGCGGCGCCGAGACTTGACCGGACGACGGAAACATCCAGCAACGGGTCGCGAAAGCGAAAGGTCGAGCCGCGCGCCAAGACCCGAAGCCATCTGAGACGAGATAGCGACGAGATCAGTTCGGCCGGAATGGCGTCAGCCAGTGCCGTCCAGCCCGGTGTTTGACCGACACTGCGGAATGGGAGTACGGCAATTGATGGGCGAGAGACCTCCGGTGTTAGTTCCTGTCCAGGCGGAGGCTCTTCGGATCTGGCGCTCGCCCGAACGCTCTTTTGCAACGTGCCGACGAAACGAAAGCCACGCCCGTGGATCGTGCGGATCAGCCCTTGTGATTTACCATCATCACCCACTGATCGCCGCACCGTCTTGACGAGTGTCGAAATCGCGGCGTCGGTCACGATCCTGCCATTCCAGATGACGTCTACCAGTTCGTCCTTGGTCACGAGCCGATCGGCATTGGCCACAAGGTGAGACAGGAGCGCGAAGGCACGCGGCTCGACCGGAACATCCTCCCCCGAATGGGAGAGTTGTCCGAGCGCAATGTCCAACGTGAAGTCTCCGAACCTGTAGATCATGTCGTCAGATTACGACTTCCTCATGACTTCGCCACGAAATTCTCAGGCTTGCCTCAAGCAATGAATGGACTGCGCCGTAAGGTTGACCTCGAAAGATGCCAAGAAACGGAGGCCGAGATGAACCAGCAGATCGAAACCGGGCATGCCGCGACCGCGTCGGCGGGCAATCCCGGCTCAGGCAGCTTTCCCGTACCGCACGGACAAACGCAATTCAGCCAAACACAACCTGAAAGGATTAATCCCATGACATTCAAGAAAACTATTGGCGCCTCCCTTCTGGCCACCGTGGTCTTCGCCTGCGCCGCGCAGGCAGAGAGCATGCACAGCCCCGCGCCCTACCTTGCAGAAGCAGCCGAATGGGGCCCGGTGCCTCCGGTTCTGCCCGCCGGCGCCGAAATCGCTGTGCTGTCCGGCAACCCCTTTGCCGACGGTTGGTTTGTTCTGCGTCTGAAACTTCCCGCCGGCTACGACGTGCCTGCGCATATTCACTCTGGTGACGAGCTGATCACCGTGATCTCCGGCGAGTTCAACATCGGTCATGGCGATAAGCTGGACCGGGATTCGGGCACGCTCCTGACTGCCGGGGGGTTCGTCGAATTGCCGGCGGGCCACCCGCACTTCGCCTGGACCGGCACCGAGACGATCGTTCAGATCCACGGGCCTGGACCCTTCGACATCACCTATATCGACCCGGCAGACAATCCCGTCGGACAGTAACTGCAAAACGCTGCGGGGTGGTCCTTAACCCCGCAGTGACCACACCTGAATCTGTTCGTCCGAACGTTGCACTGTCTGGAAATTCAAATGACCTATGAAAGCGATTTCAAGACCGACAATGGCGTCGATATCGAGGCCCTGGAGGGCGCACGAGCCGAGTTTGAACGCATGCCCGAGGCCGCCGTTTTCACGTTCCGAAGCGATTGCGCATGGATCGAGGGAACCTACAGCACGAACAATCTCAACGACTTTTTCGGGTTGGGACGGGAAAACAGGCGCAAACAAACCTTCTACGTCGAATCCGATCATCCCGAGGCCTTTTTCGGTGCCGACCGCGCACCTACGGCACCGGAAATCGTTCTGGCCGCTCTTGCATCCTGTCTGACCGCTGGCTTTGCAGTCACAGCCCAGCACAGTGGCATCTCGCTGAAAGCAGTCCGGGCCCAGGTCGAAGGTGACATGGACGCACGCGGATTTCTCGGCATGGACGGTAACATTCGCAGTGGGTTCTCGGTCATCCGCGTTTGGTTCGACATCGATTCCGATGCCTGCGCCGAAGACATCAAAGTTCTTGTAAAACAGTCGCAAGACCGCTCGGCCGTCTTCGACATCCTGACCAACCCGACGCAAGTCAACGTCACCGTGACGAACTCACTCCCTGAATAGACGAAAGGAAAACGCCATGAATGCGGCTATCCGGACCCAGCTTCCGATCTTCGACCGCTACGGCGGCATCCGCGCATTGCGCCACGTGATCATGGATTTCTACGACAGGGTGCTCGACAGCGACGTGATCGGCCACATCTTCGAGGATGTCGATATGGTCAAGCTGATCGACCACCAGACCAAATTCTTCGCGATGGTCATGGGCGGACCTGCTCATTTCCCCGACAATCGCCTCGCCCATGCACACAGACACCTACGACTCGATCACGCTCAGTTCGACGAGATTGTCACCCTGCTGGCCGAAACCTTGGCCGAGGCTCGATTTGAGCAAGAAGACCGCGAAGCCGTCATCGCCGCCATCGAAGCGCGCCGTAGTCTTATTGTTGCATGAGGATCAGCCATGAGTTTGGACCCGATTTGTGCAGACCTGTTCAACGCGCTTGCCGCCGGGATTTGCCTTGCCGACCCGGAATCCGCGGAAATTCGGTACCGCAACGATCTTTTCGCGCACTGGTTTCCAGGCGCCAGCCTTCAAGCGGCTTTGACGCAGGTGGTCCCCGGCCTAGGCCATGATGCTTTGATGCGCCTCGCCGCCGGAGACACCGTAGAACTGACCACGAAGCTCAAACGTCGCACCCTGGTCATTGAAACGCAGGCGCGGCCTGTGCGCCAAGGCGATCGGGACGTGCTGCTTCTGGAATGTCGAAACGTCTCGGGCCAGCGCGAAAGCGAAGCGATGATCGATAGCTATGCCGAAATGGCTGAACGTCGTGCCCGCGATCTGGAACGCGAAAAGGCAAGGGTCGAGAGGCTGCTTTTGAATATCATGCCGCGAACGGTCTATCAAGAGTACATGACCTTTGGCTCCGTGGCACCGCGCTTGTTCGATCCGGTCACCGTCCTGATGCTGGATTTCGTTGGATTTACGCACATGTCGGTGGCTGAAGACCCGAATGTCACCGTTTCCGAGTTGAACGACATCTTCACAGCGTTCGACCGGATCGGGGAGTTGCACGGCTGTGAGCGCATCAAGACTGTCGGTGATTGCTATATCGCGGTCACAGGATTGCCACATCCGACACCGGATCATGCTGCCAGCGCCGTGAAGTGCGCCGCCAAGATGATGCGTTATCTCGACCGGCGTAACCGAAGCCACGAACACCAATGGCATGCAAGAATCGGTATCGCATCAGGGCCGGTTGTCGGATCTGTCGTGGGCGTTCAGAAGTACATCTACGACGTGTTCGGTCCCGCTGTGAATCTTGCGGCGCGTCTCCAGGTGCTATCCGAACCAATGGAGATCACATTGTGTCAAGCCGTTGCCCTTGACTTGCCCGACGGGCTTGTTTCGAACCGAAAGCGTGTCGAGACCATCAAGGGGTTTGGCTCAATGGAAATTCAAAGCCTGGTGAGCCGGGAACCTGCGGTTTGAGTGAAATGATAAACACAGCGAATTTCAACGTCCGATTTCAGTTGTCAATTGTACATTTGGGCTGAATCCGTTGAAAAACTCCGGCTTGGTCGAGCGGTCGGCCGCTGATTCAATTCTCTCAACGAGCGAGGAGACTGGCGATGGTGAGACCGAGGCAGAAAGCACAGGCGGCGCTGTTTGAGGTGCCCCTAGATTTGCAGACGCTTTGCCCCCTTACTTTGCGGCTAATCTTTTAAGATTATGCAATAACCATATTTGGTGATTTTGCTTCATAATGCCGGACCTTTCCCCCTGACTATGGCGTCACGATCGCGAAGTTCGGATCGAAATCGTCCATTGCTCCAAACAGCTCGCCAAGTTTCGTTACATCGCCTTCCAGCGACAGCATGCCTTGGCCTACCAGTTCTTCCACGGATGCAATCTGTCCCAATAGCTCGAAGAAGGCGACTTCGGTCAGGCGCAGCGTGAGGTCGGCCTGACGGTCGTGGAAGCGCGTGTTTGACAGCACCCCATTCTGCGCTGCAAGCAAGTGGCTTTCGCCTTTGTCGGTGAAATCCAGAAGGATTGTGAAACTGCCACCGGTTTTGCCGGCATTGAATTTCACACCAAGGAAATCCAGCGCCATGCCGATCCCCATGTTGAACAGCACATCCGGGTTGGACGTATTGACCTCGGAGGGGCGGATACCCTGGCGCAGCTCTTGGGCGCCCAGCAAAAACAGGTTGCGCCATGTGCCGGCTTCGGCCTGGTAGCCCATCTGTTCCAGCGTATCGGCTTGCAGTTTGATCGCCGCGCTGTTGCCCGGTTCGGCAAAAACAAGTTTGTTCAGGATTTCGGCGGCCCAGCGATAGTCGCCCTCGTCATAGGCGCGTTGCCCTTCTGCCAGGACGGCATCGGCCCCGCCCATGGCCCGAACCAGCCGCTTCGCGCTATCTTCCGGCGGGAGCGTATCATAGGTGGAGGGGTTGCCATCCCACCAGCCAAGGTAGAACTGGTAGACCGCTTTGATGTTGTGCTTGAGCGTGCCGTAGTAGCCGCGGCAGGCGAAATCATGGCGCAGCCCGTCGGGCAGTTCGACCAGCTCTGGGATTTCGTTGATCGTGTAGCCATGATTGGCCAGACGCAGGGTTTCATCGTGGATGAAACGGTAAAGATCGCGCTGACGCGTGAGGAAGCCGCGAATGCGCTCGGTGCCCCATTGCGGCCAATGGTGCGAGGCAAAGATCACATCCGCCCGATCCGCGAAAAGGGCGATGGATTCATCGATGTATTTGGACCAGCCGAGCGTGTTGCGGATTTCCGCGCCGCGCGGGGTCAGGATGTTGTGCATGTTGTGCGTGGTGACTTCCGACGCGCAGAGCGCGCGGAATTGCGGGAAATAGAACATGAACTCCGATGGCGCCTCGGATCCGTTGGCCATCTGAAACTCGATCTCGACACCGTCAACCGTCCGGGTTTCGCCGGTTTCATACACCGTGTCTGTGGGCGCGATCAGGCTGATCGAGCCAGCCCCAAGCGTCGGCCCAAGGCCGCAACTGGCATGGCCCGTGGGAGAGGCCTCAAGCCCCATACCGAACTGGTACTGCGCCCGCCGGTTCATCGCGTTTCCGGCCAGCACGTTTTCGGAGATCGCATATTGCATGAAACCGTCCGGCGCGATGATCGGAACCTTGCCGGCCTGCACATCCGCGCCATCCACAACGCCGCGCACCCCGCCGAAGTGATCGGCGTGAGAATGCGTGTAGATGACTGCAACCACGGGGCGCTCACCCAGATGCTTGTTGGCAAGCGCAAGCGATGCGCGCGCGGTTTCCACCGTCAGCAGAGGATCGATGATGATCCAGCCTGTGTCGCCCTCGATCAGAGTCATGTTCGAGATGTCGGCATTGCGCACCTGGTGGATCCGCGGATGGATGGTGAACAACCCGTGGATACGGTTCAGTTGGCCCTGTCGCCAGAGGCTCGGGTTGACCGTGTCGGGCGCGTCGCCCTCCATGAACGCATAGCGCTTGAAATCAAAGACCACGCCGCCGTCATCGCGGGTGATCGTGTCTGCCTCAAAGGTGGCAACAAAGCCGCGCGTCGCATCCTCGAAATCCTGGCGGTCCCCGAAGTTGAGCAGGTCAAGAACAGCGCGGTTGGCCTTGGCCGTGTGATCACTGGCTGGATTGTGACACATGATGGTTCTCCTTGTTGATGATCAGCCCTCCGGCGCGAGGGCACCACGAAGTCCGACAAACTTGTTTTCCGGGTCGAATAGAACTCCGGGGTTTAGCGTCCCCTTGGGATCAAGCCGTGCCTTCACCCCGGAAAGGGCCGCTCGCAACAGTCGAGAAGATTGCACCTCGTACCCGCTGCGATGATCGCGACCGACCGCGTGATGATGGGTAACTGTTCCACCGTTCTCAGTTACGGCGGCATTGGCAGCCCGCTTGATGGTGCGCCAACGGGAAAGCATTTCCGACGAATTTGATGGATCGCCACCATCACAAAAGAATGTGAAATAGGGGGCAGGCCCGTCAGGATAGACATGAGTAAACCGGCAACTCATCCGACCTTGCTTGCCAGTCGCGTCGACGATTGCCTGGCCTACATTGGCCATCACGTTTCGGTAGAATGCTTCGAACCTGTCCCAGGTAATCGCGGTTTCGAACGTGTCGACGATTACGCCCAATCGCGTGAGCCTGTCGCGGAAATAGGGCATGCGGATGAATGTCTGGCGCCAAGCGCCTGCTGCGCCCTTACGGTGTCCGCCTTTGCCTTTGATAGATGCAGCAACAGCCTCGGCATCCCAACGCCCCCCATGATCCGCAGCCAGCTCAAGTGCGCGCTCCATCCAATGGCCAAGTTCGTGATCTGCAGATTCAAACCCCAGAACCAGCATCGCGCTTTTCCCGTCGCCAATTCCATACGCAGCGACCTCGGCCTCGTCCAGAAGTCGGCAATTTGTCGGGTAGAGGCCGGATTGGGACAGAGCGCGCACTGCCTCGGCTGCCTTGAATGTGCTATCGAATGCGATTGACGCTGAGGCTCGGAAACGCGGTGCGTCTTGAAGGCGCATCCAGGCTTCAGTAATGACTCCGAAATTGCCTTCTGAGCCCAGCACAAGGCGGTCGCCGGACACCCCCGCTCCGGATCCGGGAAGTCGCCGGGTTTCAAGTATGCCGGTTGGCGTAACCATGCGTGTCGCTTCGACCAAATCATCGATATGGGTCATCATAGTGGCATAGTGACCACCGGCTCGCGTAGCGATCCATCCCCCGAGAGTCGAGAATTCAAAGCTTTGAGGAAAGAAGCGTAGGGTCAGGTTATGCGGGCGCAACTGCTCTTCCAGCGCCGGACCATATGTGCCTGCCTGAATGCGTGCAGCTCGGCTCGTGCGATCAATCTCCAGGACCTTGTCAAAATGCATCATGTCCAGCGATATCGTGCCGCGATAGTCCGGCCCTACATCCGGCTCAACGCCACCGCAGACACTGGACCCTCCGCCATAAGGGATAACGGCCAAGTCTCGTGATCCGGCCCAGTCAAGAATGTCAGAGATATCCGCTTCGGATTTAGGATAGGCAACTACGTCCACCGGCTCTGGGACTGTGCCCATCACCATGCGGATATTGTCGGCGGTGCTCTTGCCAAACGAATGTGATAGGCGGTCGGTGGTCCCATTCGAGATGATTGCCGAAAACTGATCGGGGACGGTGAAACGGGGCGCTCGAAGTGTAAAATCAGAGACCTCTGGCTCGGGCGCGATGGCCGATGGATCGCGCCCGAAAGACTTGGCAATTTCGTCGATAAGATGGATCTCGCCTTGTGTCAGTTCAGAATCCGCCCAGCCCCAGCCCCAGAAACTGCGGTCTTTTGGTTTTGCTGCATCCGTGGGCATTTCGATGCTCCTATTGAGAAACAAGGAAGAGGGACAGCTGAGGCACGAAGGTGACCAGCAACAGAACCGCGATCATGATCGCGATGAAGGGCAGAACGGATTGGCAGATTTCCCAGAAACGTTCACGGAAAGCGGTCATCGCAACGAGGATGTTGAGCCCAACAGGCGGGGTCAGAAGGCCGATTTCGAGGTTGATCACCATCATGATCCCGAAATGCACCGGATGGATGCCAAAGCTGTGTGCTGCGGCAAACAGGATCGGCCCGAGCAAGAGAATGGCCGACACCACATCGATCAGGCAGCCGATGAGGATCAGCGCCGCGTTCACGGCCAGAAGGAAGGCGATCTTGGAGCTGAAGGTGGCCTGTAGCCATGTGGCGAAATCCTGAGGGATACCCTCGATGGCGAGGATCGTCTTGATCGACAGGGCAACCGCGACGATGGGAAAAAGCGTGCCCAGCATCTGCGCGGTTTGCAGTCCGACGGCGAAGAAGTCCTTCATTCCCAGTTCGCGGTGGATGAACAGCTCGACCAGCATCGCATAGCCGACCGATACCGCTGCGGCCTCGGTGGGTGAGAAATACCCTGAGTAGATGCCGCCCAGCAGGATAACCGGCAGCATCAATGACCAGACCCCATTGCGCAGGGCCGCAATCAGGCGTTCCGTGGAAAAGGCCGTGCGCGGGATGTGGCGATTCCGGACGATGCTGTAAAGCCCAAGTGCAAAGGTCAGAAGCAGGCCGGGGATGAGCCCGGCAAGGAACAGATCGACAATCGAGGTTTCGGTGATGATCCCGTAGATGATCAACGGGATCGAGGGCGGGATGATGATGCCGAGCGTTCCCGCAGAGGTCACCGCGCCAAGGTAGAATGATTTGGGATAGCCCGCATCCTTGAGCGCCGGGTACATCACGGCCCCGACAGCCAGCAGTGTGGCGGGCGACGAGCCTGAGATGGCCGAGAAAAGCGCGCAGCTGAGGATCGTGGCAAAGCCCAGCCCGCCGGGGATCCATTCGGTCATGGCGCGCACGATCTCGATCAGCCGCGCGGCGATGGACCCGCGCGACATCAGGGCGCCCGCGATGATGAACATCGGAATGGCCAGCAGGACGGAATTGTCCATCGCCGTCCAGATGTCTTCGATAAGGTAGACGATCAGCCCGTCGCCCCAGACAAAATGCACATAGGCCGTGCCGGCAAGCAGGATCAGAACGACGCTCTGGCGCAGGACAAGCAAACCCGCGAAAAGGATGAACAGACCGATGGTTTCCATGGCTTATGCCTCCCCTTTTTGTTCAGGGCGCAGGCTGGGCATCAGGAAAAAGATCAGATGCCTAAGCGCTGCGGTGGCAAAGGCATAGGGAAACACAAGCTGGACCGGCCACAGAGGTATGTTGATCACCTCGGCCATGTCCTTGAACTGGATGGATTCGGAAACGAACTCGACCGAATACCAGCACAGCCCCGCAAAAAGCGCGGCGGAAATGAGATCGCCCAGGCGATCCACCCATTTGAAGGGCAAAAGGTGGTCGGCGAAATTGGCACGCAGATGGGCATTGTTGCCCACTGCGATGGTCAACCCGAGGATGCCCGCGACAATCGCGCCGAAAACCGCCATCTTCTGCGCCCCCCAGATCGCCTGGGAAAGCAGCTCCCGTGCGAAGACATCCGCCAGGAGAAGACCGCAAGTAACGGTGTAGGCCGCGACGGCAACCAGCCCTTCGAACTTGAGGAGCGCAGAGAGAAAGCGTTTCATCGGCGTGGTATCCCAACCGTCCCCGAGATCAGGAGCCGCAGGCCGCCTTGGCTGTCGCGATGGAGTCTGCAACGGTCTGAGCGTCTCCGCCCGCCTCTGCGATCACGGCCTCCAGAACACCTGCCGCCGCCGCCTTCCAAGGTGCCGATGCCGCCTCGTCAAGCTTGTTGACCGGCACTCCGGCCGCTTCAAGCTGGCCCAACAAAGCCGGTTCTGCGCCAAGAATGCCTTCGGTAAGCTTCGGACCCGCGGCGGTGAACACGCCGAGCCATTGCTTTTCCTGATCGCTCAGCTTTGCCCATGTGCGGCTGGAAACGGAAACCGTTCCGATCAGGCGCGCGTGGTTGGTCACGGTCACATGCGGGGCGACCTTGTGGGTGCCGATGCCGATGCCGAACAAAGTGGGGAACCAGGCTGCATCCACAGACCCTGTCTGCAAGGCGGGGATGGTGTCAGATGTTCCCATCGGCACACCTTGAACGCCCCATGCATTTGCCAATGCAGCATCCGCGATTGATGGCGCGATACGCATCTTGAGACCGGCCAGATCAGAAGGGGTTTTCAAAGGCTGCTTCGAGAAAAGCACGTAGTGCCCGACTTCCATCCATGTCAGCGGAACAACGCCTGCGCCTTCCATGATACCGCCAAGCACGCCCGCGAGGTGTTCATAGGCAACACAGGTGCCCTGTTCAGGGCTGTCGAACAGATATGCCGCCGAAGGGATCGCCATCTCCTGGCTCAAGAGCGTGAGTGGCACGTTGGACACGAAAGCGATATCCAGCCGGCCTTTGGCGGTCTGGCGCAGAATGGTCTGTTCGTCTCCCGCTTGAGCGTCGAGCAGCAGATCGATCTTCAGTTCGCCGCCGGACACTTCTTCGATCTTGGCGGCAACGCCGGTGGCCCATTTGCCCCAGGGCGAGCCCGAAGGTGCGACGGAGGCGAGTTTCAAGACTGTCTCGGCATGCGCAGCCGCACCAGAAAGCACCAGCCCCGCCGACAGCGCAAGACCCTTGATAAAGTTGCGTTTCATGACTTCCTCCCGTTTTTGAACCGTTGCCCGAACGGCCCTCCCGCCGCCGAATCAACTTAGTCATCAGTCATAATCAAAATTTCTGGACTTTTGTCCAATGTTTTTGTTTGGTGAACTTGCAGGGTGCGAATCTGGGAGAAGCGCAGCCTGAAGAACTGAAGAGAATGTCTCCAGAAATTCGGGGAGTGGGGTCATTGTGAGACCAAGATCTACAATGTTTTTTCAGCTGGTCTTTGGGGTTGCCTGTGCGGCCGCACTGTCGGCAGAAGCGCTGCTTATCCGAACCAAACGCCACATCGAGGGGGATCGTCTGGGCACCTCAGACTTGCCGTAGGCTGCACGCCAACCTCAACTGCCGGACTGACACAGGCTTGAACGAACCTGGGAGGAAACAAGAAATGTCATATGATTTTGTTGTTGTCGGAGGTGGCTCTGCCGGGGCGACAATCGCCTCGCGACTGAGCGAGGATCCGAACGTGAAGGTCTGCCTGCTGGAAGCGGGCGGCAAGGGGGACGGCATTCTGGTGCGTGCACCGATTGGCGTTGTGGCAATGTTGCCGGGCTACGGCAAGATCAACAACTGGGCATTCAAGACCGTGCCTCAGCCCGGCCTGAATGGACGTCAAGGTTATCAGCCGCGCGGGCGCGCTCTGGGTGGGTCGTCGGCGATTAACGCGATGCTTTACGTGCGCGGCCAGCGGCAGGACTATGACGGCTGGGCCGAGCTGGGCAACGAAGGCTGGGATTGGGACAGTGTCCTGCCCTATTTCAAGAAGGCCGAGAACAATGTGAATGGCGCAAGTGACGCCCACGGGGATAGCGGCCCACTGCACGTGTCGAATCAAAAGGCACCCCGCCCGATTTCCGAGGCCTACATTGAGGCCTGCACACAGATGCAAATTCGCCGGATTGAAGATTTCAATGCAGGGGACAACGAAGGCGCGGGCTATTGGCAGACCACCATCCACCATAGTGCGGAGAAGAACGGCGAGCGGTGCACTTCGGCGGCCGCCTATCTGTTTCCGGTGATGGACAAGCGTCCGAACCTGACCGTCATCACCAAGGCTCGCGCAACCAGGGTGCTGTTCGAAGGCAAGCGCGCAATCGGCGTGGAATACCGCATTGGCAAGCGGACTCATCAGGCGAAAGCAGCCAAGGAGGTCATCTTGTGCGCAGGAGCCTTTCAGTCCCCGCAGATTCTTCAGCTGTCGGGCGTTGGACGCAGCCAGGACCTCAGGCCCCATGGCATCGATATGGTGCACGAACTGCAAGGCGTCGGACAGAATCTGCAAGACCACATCGACTTTGTCTTGGGCTACAAGACCAAAGACACCGACAATATCGGCGTCGGCCTGCGTGCGACGCTGAAACTGACGTCGGAAATCTTCAAGTGGCGCAAGCACGGCAATTCGATGGTTGCTTCAACGATCACGGAAAGCGGCAGCTTTTTCAAGACCGATCCCGCGCTGGACCGCCCCGATGTGCAAACGCATTTCGTGATTTCCATCGTGGATGATCACGCGCGAAAACTGCATCTGGGCCATGGATATTCCTGCCACGTTTGCGTTCTGCGCCCTTATTCGCGGGGTGAGGTCTTCTTGAAATCTGGTGATCCGATGGACGCGCCGGGGATCGACCCAAAGTTCTTTTCCGATGATCGCGACATGCAGACCATGATCAAGGGCGCAAAGATGATGCGTGCCGTTCTTGAAACGCCCGCGATGAAGAAATACGCGCACAAAGAGCTGTTTGGCGTCCACGACAACATGACGGATGCCGAGTGGGAGCATGTCATTCGCAACCGCGCCGATACGGTCTATCATCCGGTTGGAACCTGCAAGATGGGTGTCGATGACATGGCAGTGGTCGACCCGCAGTTGAAGGTGGTCGGGCTGGAAGGGCTGCGCGTGGCAGATGCCTCGATCATGCCGAACCTGGTGTCCGGCAACACAAATGCGCCATCCATCATGATCGGCGAGAAATGCGCCGACATGATCAAGGCCGACTACGCAATCGCCGCTTTGGCTGCCGAATAATCAGATACTTCGGCCCGCCCTTCAGGGCGGCCAGAAATAGTAACAGGGAGACACCCATGCTGGGTTCAATGATGAGAAAAGAGTTGCTGATCAGTGATCTGATCGTGCATGCCGGAAAGTACCACACCGATACGGAAATCGTCAGCCGGGAAACCACTGGCGCGCTGAACACCACCAATTGGGGCGAGATTGCCGATGCATCGCGCAAGCTGGCTTCGGCATTGGGCACGCTGGGGCTAGCGCAAGGCGACCGCATTGCGACGCTGGCCTGGAACAACCATCGCCATTTGAAAATCTGGTTTGCCGTTTCGGGCGGGGGCATGGTCTGCCATACGCTCAACCCGCGCCTCGCGCCGCAGCAGTTCATCTTTATCTGCAACGACGCTGCCGACAAGGCAATGTTCTTTGACAAGACCTTCATGCCGCTGATCACCGGCACACGCGAGCACCTGAAGACGATCGAGCATTTTATCTTCATGGGTGCGCGCGACGAGGAGGTTCTGGCCGCGATCCCGGATGTGATCTTCTATGACGAGTTGATCGAGAAGGGCGCTGATGACTACGCCTGGCCGCAGATCAGCGAGGACAGCCCCTGTTCGCTATGCTACACCTCTGGCACGACGGGCAACCCCAAGGGGGTGCTGTACAACAACCGTTCGACCATGATCCACACCTTCGCGATCTCGCTGCCGGATGGGCTAAGCTTGTCGAGTAGCGAAACCATCCTACCTGTTGTGCCCATGTTTCACGCCAATGCCTGGGGCATTCCCTATGCCGCGGCAATGACCGGTGCCAAGCTGGTCATGCCCGGGCCGATGCTGGATGGCGATAGCCTTCTCGGGTTGATCGACGATCAGAAAGTGACCCTGGCGCTTGGTGTGCCCACCATCTGGATGATGCTGCTGGCCTCGGCCAAGAAAACAGGCTCGAAAATGGAAAGCCTGAAGCGCAACGTGATCGGCGGGTCGGCCGCGGCGCCGTCGATGATTGCCACCTTCCGCGACGAATATGACTGCGACACGATCCATGCCTGGGGCATGACTGAAACCTCGCCGCTTGGCACGGCGAACCGGCCCAAGGGCAAACACGCCGATCTTGACGCTGACGCGATGGCGCTGCTGCGCCTGGGTCAAGGCCGGCCGCCCTTTGGCATCGACATCCGCATCGTCGATGAAGCGGGTAATGCGCTGGCCCATGACGGCAAGACCGAGGGCGCGCTGCAATGCCGCGGCCATTGGGTGGTCGACACCTATTTCGGCAAGGACGCCACCACCACGACCGAGGATGGCTGGTTTGACACCGGCGATGTCTCGACCATCGACGAAGACGGCTTCATGGTGATCCGCGACCGCACCAAGGATATTATCAAGTCGGGCGGAGAATGGATTTCATCGGTCGATCTGGAAGGGATCGCCGTGGCCCATCCGGGCATTGCCATGGCGGCCGCAATCGGCGCTGTGCACCCCAAATGGGATGAACGCCCGATCATCATTGCGGTCAAGGCCGAAGGTGCCGACCCGAGCGAAGATGACGTTATCGCCCTTTACGAGGGCAAGGTTGCCAGCTGGCAGGTGCCTGATGCGGTCGTCTTCACGGATGCCATCCCGCTGAATGCCACCGGCAAGATGCTAAAGAACCAGCTGCGCGAAAAGTTCGGCAATACCCTGATCGAGAGAGGCGTTTGATATGCTGGACGGAGCACAACTCGACCTTGCCGGGCAGGAATCCCTGTATGAAGAATATGATGCCGCCCTGGCGGAGCTGGACGCCAACAAGGACAAATGGGCGCGGTTGCCGATTGCAGACCGAATCCAGCTCTTGTCGGAAATGAAGGACGGCATCATGGCGGTCGCCCAAGGCTGGGCCGATGAAGCGGCGCGCAAGAAGGGCCTGAAACCCGGAACCGCAGTGGCAGGTGAGGAATGGGTTGCCGGACCCTACGCTTGCATGGCGGGTTGCAACGGTCTGATCAGCACGCTTTCCCAAATGGAAGGCAAGGCATTCGTCGATCATCTGCACACCCGCGAACTGGTCACAGGCCAGCTGTGTGTTCAGGTGCTTCCGCATTCGCTCTGGGATCACCTTTTGCTATCGGGCGTCTCGGCGGAGGTCTGGATGCAGAAGGGTGTGAATGCGGCCAATCTGAAAGAGTTTGTGGCCACCGCCTATGACACCCCCGCGAAAGACCGAAAGGGCAAGGTTGCGCTGGTCCTGGGCGCGGGCAATGTGAACGCCATCACGCCGCTCGACGTGCTGCAGAAGCTGATCCTGGAAAACCAGGTGGTCATTCTGAAGATGAACCCGGTCAATGACTACCTGACTGATTACTACAAGATCGCCATGAAACCCTTCATCGACGAAGGCTATTTGCGCATCGTGAAAGGGGACGCAAAGGGCGGTTCTTATCTGTGCGACCATCAGATTGTTGAAGAACTGCATATCACCGGCGCGGAAAGCACGCATGAGGCCATCGTCTGGGGCGTCGGAGAGGAAGGCAAAAAGAACCGCAGGGCCGGAAAGCCCAAGAACGACAAACGGTTCACCTCTGAGCTTGGCGGTGTCGGCCCCACCATTGTTGTCCCCGGCCCGTGGTCGTCCGCCGACATCAGGTTCCAGGCGGAAAACATCGCTACGATGAAACTGCACAATTCGGGGCACAACTGTGTCGCAGTACAGGCCCTGATAATGCCGAAAGGCTGGGACAAGGGCGCGCGCCTGCTCGACGCGGTCAAGAAGGTCTGCGCGACCTCGACGCGGCCGGCCTGGTATCCCGGCGCAGAGCAGCGGATGGAGACGCACAAGACCAATAGTCGCCATGTCGAGACCATCAACCGTGGCAAGATCGCGCCTGCCCTGATCATCAGTGAAATCGGCGACGTTGACCTCAATGCCAAATGTGAAGTCTTTGCTCCTGCTTTCGGCATCAAGGAGCTCGACGCGCCCGATCCCGCCAGCTATCTCGAAGCGGCCATTGAATATGCCAACACCGAACTGGCTGGAACACTGGGCGGGCAGATCCTGATCCACCCCAAGACCATCCGCAAAATCGGCAAGAAACGCTTTGAGGAGATCATTTCCAGGATGCGCTACGGCACCATCGGTATCAACGGTTGGTGTGGTCTGGGCTTTCTGATCACAACCTGCCCATGGGGCGCCTTTCCTGGCCATACGATCGAAGAGGTCGGATCGGGCATCGGGACGGTCCACAATAGCTTCATGCTGGAAAACACCGAACGCGTCGTGGTCAAGGCACCCTGGCGCCCCTTTCCGCGGGGGCTCTTGTCGGGGCAGTTCACGCTTCTGCCGCGTCCGCCCTTCTTCATCACCAACAAGCGCCAGCACAAGATCGGCGAGGCTCTGACCAAGTTCCAGCACCGTCCGAGCTGGTTCAAGCTGCCGGTGATCTTTTACCACGCCCTACTGGGGTGACCGTTGACCTTGGCGGGCGGAGTTGATTTCCGCCCGCCTTTGAACCATATGAACGACATGAATGAAATGCCCGCAAAACTCAAAGCTCGCGCCGAACGAAAGAGCGCGAAGCGAGACGAGAAAAAGCGCCAGATCGCCAAAAGCGCAATCGAGGCTTTGAAAGAGTTGGGTTACGCAAACACCTCCCTTCGCGACATTGCCGAAAAAAGCGATATGTCATTGGGAATGCTGCATTATTACTTCGAAGACCGCTCTGATCTTATCATTTATTGTGTCTCCATCTACAAGGAAGAGTTTGTTCGAAATATCACGGACGCCTTGGTCAAGGCCGAAGGCCGGGATTTTGTGATCGAAGAGTTTTCAAAAGCCTTGGTGAATTCGATCATTGACGATGAGATGACCCATCGCCTTTGGTATGACATCCGTACGCAAGCCATGTTTGATGAAACATTCCGTCCCGTCGTGTCGGAGATCGAGGGCAAGCTCATCGGGATTCTGAAGGCCGCTTTCCTGAAAGCAGGGCATGAGGTGCCTGCTGACATCGAGCTGTCCTATGCGCTTTTGGACGGTGTGTTCCGGTTCATGATGCAAAGCCAGATCCCGCGCCCCACGCTGACACGCGATGAGATGACCCATGTGTTCCGATCGTTGCTCGAAAAATTTCTCTGAGGTGTTTGGATGCGCCTGGGCTATTCTTGGTAGCGGTTGCGAGTTCTAGTTATGGAGTTGGAGTTTCCGTCGTTTTGTGGACGGTTATGGGCTTTGAGATTCCAGCCCTTTCAGTGGCGGTCCTTTCGTAGTTGATGGGTGACTCATACCCCAATGCTGAATGCTGCGAGAGGGGTTGTACCAACCTTCGATGAACTTGAAACAGGCA
>CAYGNE010000015.1:0-34950 GCA_964351155.1 uncultured Rhodobacterales bacterium
TGCCGGCAAAGTCCGGATCCAGCGGCTCGTTGCCCTCGTCGCCCTCATCAAACAGATGTGGCTCGTTGCCTTCGTTGCCCTCGTCGCCTTCGTTGCCCTCGTCGCCTTCATTGCCGGCAAAGTCCGGATCGGCGGGTTCGTTGCCTTCATTGCCCTCGTCAAAGAGATGCGGTTCGTTGCCTTCGTTGGCCTCGTTGCCTTCGTCGCCTTCATCATCCTCGTTGTTTTCGTTGGCTTCGTCGCCTTCGTCACCCTCGTCAAATTGCTGTGCAGGGTCAGGGGGCGGCATTCCGCCAAAAACGGCAGATGCTTCCGCGATGCTCATTTCGAAGATGTCATCGGCCTCGACTTCAAAGTCGGCCATTTTTGAACGCAGTTCTGAAAAAAGTGTCATGATCTAATTGCTCCTATAAAATTGACGAAACAACCCAAGAGAGGTGTTTCCTTTGCGGTCGGATCGAAAACTGGACCGACCGATATTGTTGTGCGCCCGTTGGCAATTGCCATCGGAGCATGATGAAATACGTCTGGGGATTCCAACGAGTGCCGGATGCCCTTCAGCAATCCATCACCGTTGACCGTTGGACTGTTTTTCTGATGTCAGCCGTCGTAATTGACGAACCTCCGCGCTTGCGCGCAGAGAAACAGTTGCTCGGCCAATAAATTCTTAACTCGAGCGAGGCAGCCGGCCCGCCTCTCCCGAAGAATGGTCTAAATTCAATAATCTGGAGGCGCATGCGCCCCACCACAGGACAGCAATATACGGCTTGCGTGTACTGCTTGATCAATCGGAGACCAGGTTTATCAAGTTGCCTCGTCTCCGGAGTCCTTCAGGTAAATAGAGCACGATTCGCAACCTGAGAGTATTGCGGAATCCATTACCTTTTCGCGAAGGTTGTGGAGCGTCGCTGCACGAAGTTCTGACACCCGGGAAATCCACGGATGCGCCACCCCTTCCGCGATGCCGTGGATTGAACGGGTGTCAGATGCGGAATGCCGGAAGGTAGTGGTCAGGGCATAGGCCGGATTCGTCGATCTCGGCGACGAGCTGGGCGTCGGACAGGCCAGCATGAATTCCGGTTCGCACCAGTGCCGTCCTGCATCCCGCGTCCCGCCCGCCCCGTATATCATGCGCAAGGCTGTCTCCGATGCACAGCGTCCGGGCGGGTGCGACCGGGGCGAGCAATTGCATTGCCCGTTCATAGATCAACCCATGCGGCTTGCCGAACCAGCTGACGTCACCGCCAAGATCGGCATACATCCGGGCAAGATGGCCAGCGGATGACATCAGCCCGGTCGGCGTCAGCATCTTCATGTCGGGATTGACACAGAGACAGGGGACACGCCGCGCGGCCAGTTTTTTCAGCGCGGGAACGAAGGCGGGCAATGGCCGCGCCGGGTCCCGGCTGACGATGAGCAGGAGATCGGCGGCCGCGGTGTCATCGGTTCGTTCGAGCTCAAGACCATCCAGTGGCGGGCGGTCGCCGTCGCGGATCAGGACAAAAACCTTGCCGCCACAGGGTATCGAGCGGCCCAGTTCCGAGCTAATATGATGATGCGCGACTTCGCCGGATGTCAGCACGGTCAGGAAGTCGGCACGCTCGAAACGGTTTTGCACCAGCCGGGCACAGTTCGGTTCCGAGCGCTTGCCGGAATTGGACAGAATGATCACCGGTTTGCCCCATTGTGCAAGGCGGGACAAGGCCTCGGCGGCACCGGGATAGGGGCCGTCGCCGCTCATCAGGACGCCGAACTGATCGATGAGAAACGCATCATGGCATTCCGCCAGCTCGTCGAGGTTTCTGAATGGCAGGCTCAACCGGTCATCCCGTAACGTGCGAGGATGGCAGCGCCATAGGCGGCCTCCGTGTTGTGCGCGGGGGCAAAGGGCACATTCAGCCGTCTTTCGCGGATACGTGTCCACGCAACGTTGTCCGCGCCGCCTCCGACCGACCGGACCGAGCGCAATCCGGGACCGCCGAGGTCGTGCAGCTTTTCATAGCCGAGCGCCTCGATATCTGCGATGCCCTCGAACAGGGCCTGCAGGTATTGCGCTTCGTCTGTCGGGCGCGGTTCCATCCTTGGCTGAAGGTTCGGGTCCGCGATCGGGAATCGTTCCCCGGGCTGGCGAAGCGGATAATAGCCGAGGTTCAACGGGTTGTCCGGAGCGATCCGGTCGCTCAGCGCGTCCATCTGGGCGGGTGTGAAATGGTCCAGAAGAACCCCGCCCCCTGTGTTGGACGCCCCGCCAGCCAGCCAATGGCCCATGATGTGGTGGCTGTAGATGCCGCTTTCGGGAGCAAAGATCGGCTGGTCGCAAAGGAGTTTCAGCACCAGCGTGGTGCCAAGCGACGTTACGCCGTCGCCCGGCTGGGACGCACCCGTCGCGAGAAAGGCGGCGCACCCGTCGGTCGTTCCGGATATGACCTGCACCGTTTCCGGCAGCTCGAATGCGCTTGCGACGGCCGGGCGGAGCGATCCGAGAGGCGTGCCGGGACGGTGAACCGGGGGCAGCATCCCGGTGCGGGCTCCGGTTTTGCCGATCCAGTCTGGCCAGCAAGCCGCGACGGGATCGTAACCTGTCTTCAGCGCATTGTTGTCATCGGTGGCGTAGACGCCGCATAACCTGCCGGCGATCCAGTCCGCCTGGTGGACCACCTGCAATGCCCCGGGAATGTCTTGCAGCGTCAATACCTTGGCAAGGCCGCTTGTCGCCCCGTGGGCGGCACTTGTGGCGGGCGCGTATTCCGCGATGCGGTCCAGAAGCGCGCTGTCGTCGCAGGGATCATTGTACATGCGCCCCGGTGCCAGCGGTGTGCCCGCGGCGTCGATGGGGATCATCGTGCCCGAAGTACCGTCCACGCAGATGGCACGCAGGTTGCTTCGGTCGATCTGCATAGCGGCGGCACGCAAGGCGGTTCGGGCCGCTCCAAGCCAGCCTTGCGGATCACGGTGATCACGGCTGTGATCCGCCATCGGGGAACTGCCCATGGCAAGCTGGGTTCCGTCGCTGTCCATGGCCACGGCGCGAGCACCCGACGTGCCGATATCGAGACCGATGAATATGTCAGGTCGCATTGAGTTTCTGCCGGTATTTCTCGGCATCCCAGTTCAGAAGCTCGAGGTTTTGATCCGTGTCGAGATAGTTCAGGGCGACGTCGGGCGGGACGCGCGCCATGACATCGGCCAGACAACGCATCATGCCTCTTGCCGGGGGGCTTGCGTCCTGCCGTACGATGACGCCGGCGCCGGGGATGATCATCCAGACCGGCGCGGGGGCACCGGTTTTGATCACGCGGCCAACGGTTTCGGAAACGTTTTCGCCCTGCCCCATCCAGGCAACGCCGATCCCGCAGAAAATCACGTGATCGGGATAAAGGCTGCCGCCCGTCACTTGTTTCACGCGGGCGGGATCAAGGGCAAGCTGGTGCAGCGCCGGGTCGTCCGGCACTTCGTATTCGCTTGCCATGGTCAGGGAATTCAGATGACCGGAGTCGTAACCGGCCATCTCGGCCGGGTCGTTGGCGAGAGCGTCATGAACGCGAAGTTGCAGGGATTTCACCTCTTCGGCTGTGTCACCGGCGACGATCAGCCCGTGATTGCCAAGGACGATCACATCGGTCCCCGCCGAAAGGGCCGCGCGCACCTTGCGCGCAAGGTTGGCCCCCGGCTTGGTGTAGTCGACGAAGGCCCAGTCAAATCCGCCGAGCCGTTCTGCGAGCCGCAACCGGGCATCCTGCCGGATGGCGTAGGCCAGCGTGTGGATGCAATGCGTGTGCAGCACGACGCGATGGGGAAAGACGGCGTGCAGGCTGGTTTCGATCGATGGGCGCAGCCCGCTGCCGCCGGGCAACAGGAACGCGGCGGGCTGATCCGCGATCGGGTCGTTATCCGCCAGGGCGCGCTCGATCCGCGGCAGGTCGGTTGCGACAAACACGTCTGCGGTGCGCGCATCGGCCAAAAGCGTGCCCGAAGCCTTGATCCACATGACTCCCGCGTCCTTGATCGACGCGTTGCCGCCCGCGCCCTGAATATGCATGGGGTCCGCGCCGAACCTGGCCGAAACCTCGCGCAGGTCATCGAAGCCTTCAGGCGGTTGTGGAAGCTGTGTCATTGAACCATCTTTCAAGAGCGCCTTTTTCGGTGGCCGTGATGTGCAGACCGTGCTTGGTGCGCCGCAGCAAGACGTCGTCGGCGCTGCGTGCCCATTCCTGCGCGACCAGATAGATCACCTCGGCCTCGTACAGAAGCGGGCCGAACCTTTGGCCCAGATCGTCAAGCGTGGTCGCCTTGCCGATGATCTGCGCCATCCGCGTGCCGTAAAGGCGTGCATAGTGCTTGGCGAGGGGCCGCGGCAGCCACGGGTTATCCTCATGCACGCGCCCGAGGAAGCTCTCGAAATCGGCGTCCGCCATGTCGCCGCCGGGCAGAGGGTCCCGCGCGGTCCAGCTTGGCCCCATCCGGGGAAATAGCGGTTTGAGTTCGTCAACCGCATGTTCCGCGAGCTTTCGGTAGGTGGTGATCTTGCCACCGAAGATGTTCAGGATCGGTGCGCCCCGGACCTGGTCGAGGTCAAGCACATAGTCGCGCGTCACCGCGCTTGGATTACCCTGACCATCGTCAAACAGCGGTCGGACGCCGGAAAAGGTTTCGAGCACATCGCCGGGGCGCAGTTTTTGCTTGAAATACCGGTTTACGGCCGCGATCAGGTAATCGATCTCGTCCTGATCGGTCCGGACGTCATCGGGCGAGCCTTCATAAGAGATGTCGGTCGTTCCAATCAGCGCCTTGTCGCCCTCGTACGGGTTGATGAAAATCACCCTTTTGTCTTTGTTCTGAACCAGATAGGCCTGCTGACCTTCCCAGAATTTGGGCACGATGATGTGGCTGCCCTTGACCAGCCGGACCGCGCGTTTCGAGTTGGTCCCGGCCACACGTCCAATGACATCGTTGACCCACGGGCCCGCAGCGTTGGCCACGGCCTGTGCACGGATCACCCGTTTGGCACCGGTCGTGGCGTCCTTGAGCGTGGCGATCCATGCGCCATTGTCCACCGTCAACGAGGTGCAGGCGGTATGGGTCAGGATTTCCGCGCCTTTCTCGGCGGCGCCAAGCGCGTTCAGGATCACCAGCCGAGCGTCATCGACCCAGCAATCGGAGTATTCGAAACCCTTGGTGTATGTCGGCAGGATCGGTGCGCCCTCGGGATCACGACGCAGATCGAGGGTACGGGTGCCGGGCAGACGTTTGCGGCCCCCCAGATGGTCATAGAGGAATAGTCCCAACCGGACCAGCCAGGCGGGCCGGTCCATCGGGCTGTGAGGCAGAACGAAGCGCATCGGCCAGATGATATGGGGGGCCGCGTTCAGCAGGACCTCGCGTTCGATCAGCGCCTCTCGCACCAGCCGGAATTCGTAGTATTCGAGATAGCGCAAACCGCCATGCACCAGCTTGCCGGACCGTGACGAGGTGCCCTGAGCCAGATCATCCTTTTCACACATCACGACCGACAAGCCACGTCCGACGGCATCGCGGGCAATTCCGGTTCCGTTCACACCACCGCCGATGACAAGGAGGTCGACCGCATCGGGCATCAGAGATTGCCCCTATCCGGCGGGTTTCGGGATCTTGCGGACAGTGTTGCGGCTGAGATCACGGAATTGCCCGGGCCAAGCGGCGCGCCGGATCCGCCCATGATCAGTTCCGCGCAACCGAGAACCCGGCGGGCGGCGACACTCATCTTGCGCGGGTTTGTTTCGTTCACGTCGTCGTCCTCAGCATTTGTTCAGGAACGGTTCCCCGGCAAAGTACCGGCGTACATCTTCGGCCAGTTGCTCCGCGGCGAAGGTCGCGGTACGGACAGAGGCGCCGGCGATATGCGGTGTCAGAGTGACGTTGTCCAGTTGCAAGAGCGGCCAGTCCGGCGGTACCGGTTCGACCGAGAACGTTTCGAGCATGGCCGAGCCGATGACACCGTCGCGCAATGCCGCATAGAGATCATCGTAATTGCACAGCGGGCCCCGGGCCGTGTTGACCAGAAGCGCGTCGGGTTTCATCCGTGCAAGGGTGTCCTTGTTGATCATCTGGCTGGTTTCACCGGTCACGCGGGGGTGCAGGCTCACCACATCGCTTTCCGTCAGCAATTGATCCAGCGAGACCTGTTCGACCCCGGCCTGTGAGTCTTCAGGGTCGAGCTGCACGTAAGGGTCGCAGACCAGAACCCTTGTGCCGAAGGCGCGCAAGAGCTTGGTGACACGTGTGCCGATCTTGCCATATCCGATGACGCCCACGGTCATCTCGTTGAGTTCCCGCCCGGTTGTGTCGGCACGGTAGAGGTCGCCACGCCAGTTGCCAGCGCGCAAGGCTTCGTGGCCGGAGCGGATCTTTCGTGTTTCGGTCAGAATGGCCCCGATGGTGAAT
Source organism: uncultured Rhodobacterales bacterium (assembly GCA_964351155.1). Lineage (GTDB taxonomy): Bacteria > Pseudomonadota > Alphaproteobacteria > Rhodobacterales > Rhodobacteraceae > CAYGNE01. The sequence goes on from CAYGNE010000015.1 coordinate 6,421, forward strand.
TCCGCCACCGCGCTGGCATTTCGCCCCGGCGCGCGGACGACGATCACGTCGCGCGCGCGCGCGGCTTCGATATCGACATTGACCGGCCCGCCGCGGGAGCAGGCGATCAGGCGCAGGTTGGGCAACCGGTCCAGCATCCCGGCAGTGACCGGGGACTGGTGCATGACAAGCACCTCGGCACTGCCGATGAACGTCGCCACCTCGTCAAAATCGCCGAGGTATTCCTTGATGTTGACCTCGTCCGCACCGTGATAACCGTGTACGACCGGACTATTGGGCCAGTCGTTCTGGGACAGCCGACAGTGAAGATCGGTGCCCGCGCAGGCTTTGCGAACCTCTTGTTCGAACACTTCCGGAAGAATGAAATGGTCGCCGATGATGGCGATTTCCCTGCGTGTCACAATACGTTCCTCCGCCGTGCCAGGGTCGCCCAAATGGGCCGGACCGCCGCGCGCGAGGCGACGTATTCCGGGTAGAGCCGATCATAGAGGCCCACGAGTGTCGCATCCGGGGCCTCGGGGTCGGTCAACAGTGATGCAACCCAATCCCCGATGCAGGCCGGGATATCGGCATAGACCCCATTTGCGACGGCTGCCATCATCGCGGCCCCGGCGGCCCCGGCCTCGGCGCGCGTGGATTGCCGGACCGAAGCGCCGAGCGTCGCGGCGAGCGTGGCCCGCAAAGCCCCGGACCGCGCGGCCCCGCCGGTCAAGGTCACATGATCCGGAACACTGCCCATAGCCTGATAGCAGTCGCGCGAGGCCATGCTAAGCCCTTCGATCGCGCCACGCACAAGGTCGGCAAACCCATGCGCAGTGGACAACCCGATGAAGCTCGATCGGGCGTTGTGGTCAATGAACGGTCCACGTTCGCCGGCCTCGGAGATATGCGGATGATAGATCAGGCTGCCGGGTGGGCTTTCCGCCATCCATTGTTCGACCATCCCCAGAAGCCGCGTGTGATCAACGTCGGTTCCGAGGGACGTGCACACGTCCCTTGCAAGCTCCAGAACCCAGTCGATGTTCAGCGTGCCGGCCATGTTGGTTTGCAGATGCGCCACCTGACCGGGAACCGGCATCAGCATCACGTACCCGGTGCGTTCCGCCGGGTTCAGTTGTATCTCGGAGGATGGTTTGCACCGGACATGAACACCGGTGGTTCCGACGATGGTACAGCCTGTGTCTTGCCCCGGCAGATAGCCACCGCCACCCAAAACGGTGCAGACGACATCCACGAATCCCAGCGACACCGGCGTACCCGCGCGCAGTCCGGTCATCGCCGCGGCGTCGTCGGTCAGGGCATGGGTCGTTTCAGAGCCGTCACAGATCGGTGCCAGCAGGTGGCGATGGTTTTCAAGGCCCAGGAAGCTCACCACGTCGTCACTGTATTGCCGGGTTCGGAAATCACCGAAGGTGAAACAGGCTTCGGACGGATCCGTGACACGTTCGCCGGTCAGGTTCAGGTAAAGCCAATCCTTGCAATGAAACGCACAATCGGCCTGACCCAGGATCCCCGGCGTGTGCGCATTCATATACGCCAGTTGCATACCCTGTTGACAGGCATTGAGCCCGGTGCCGGTCACAGCGTACCGCGCAGTATCTCCGTCGCGCTGGCGATATTGTTCGGCCAGCGTGCCGGCGCGGGAATCGAGCCACAGCCAACCGTCCCCGACCGGGGCATTTTCCTTGTCCACCAACCATGTGCCATCGCCCTGGCCGGTGATCGCGATGGCACAGACCCGCGCTGCCAGGTCGGGAATTTTCTCGCCCAGATCGCGCAAGGTGGTGGCGCAGTCGCCCCATGTGCGGGCAAGCGATTGCGTCACCGCACCGCCCGGTCCCGTGTCATAGGCGTTGGCAACGGATGCCATGTCAAGCTGTTGCCCCTGCAAATCGAACGCAACGGATTTGATCACCGAAGTGCCTGCGTCAATGCCTATGATGATATCCCGGCTCATCCGGCCAAAGTGTCCCCGTGTGCGATCGCCGCGCCGGTCGTGGGATCGAAGATATGCAGATCGGACGGGTCGAGATGTACGGTGATGGCGTCGCCCTCTGACAGGGGCGCACGGTCATGTTCGACAAGCACCAGCGCACCACCCGCGAATTCGGCGGCGATATGGCTTTGATCTCCCAGCCACTGATTTGCAAGAACCCGCGCGGTCACGCCGGTCTCACTGCGCCGCACAGCATAGGGACGCACCCCCAGCGTCACGTTTTGTAACGCCATGATCCGGTCATGCAGGGCGCTGCCAAAGGCAGACCTGGGAAAACTCAGTTCGGAACCGTCCTGCAGCGCAAACACCAGTGCCTCCTCTGAGGTCGCCGCGCTCGCCGAAAACACGTTCATCGGCGGTTCCCCCACAAATGTTCCGGTGAACAGGTTGGCCGGGGCCTCCTTGATCTCTTCGGGGCTGGCATATTGCTGCAACTCGCCATCCTCCATGACCGCGATTCTGTCAGCGAGCGCGTTGGCTTCGGTCTGGTCATGCGTGACCAGAATGGCCGTCAGCCCGCGTTCCTTGATGTAGAACTTGATCCGACCGCGCAGCAATGTGCGCAACTGGGGTTCCAGTTGACCCATCGGCTCATCAAGCAGGTAGAGATCGGCGTCCCGGATCAGGGCGCGGGCCAGCGAGGCGCGCTGTTGCTGGCCACCGGAAATCGACGAGGGGTAGCGATCCAGGATGTCGGTGATTTCGAGCATCGCCGCAACTTCGGTCACCTTTTGGGCGACTTCGGAAGCCGGTTTGCCGCTGCTTTTCAGGGCAAAGGCGATGTTCTCGCGAACGGTCACGGTGGGATAGAGCGAATAGCCCTCGAACGCCATTGCGACGTTGCGCCTGACCGGTGGCAGGTTATGCACCTCGCGACCGGCAATGGAAATCGCTCCGCGGCTGACCGCTTCGAACCCGGCGATCATCCGCAGGGTCGAGGTCTTGCCACAGCCGGACGAGCCCAAAAGCGCGATGATGTCGCCCCTTTCCACATCCATCGAGACGTTCTTGACCGCGTGGACGCCCTCGCCGATGGCGCCATAGAACTTGTCCACGTTGGCGATGCGCAGCATTGGATCGCTCATGCCACTTTCTCCTGCGCACGGGTTCCGTTCGTTCCGGGGATCAGCTCTCCGGTCGCCCGATCAAAGAGCAAAGCCGCGCTCGCATTGATGGCAATATGGGCGGGGCCTGTACCGGGTCCCGGCGTCCCGGCAGGGCGAGACAGCATGATTTCGCGCCCGCGTGCGGTTTCGGCCAGGGTGACGGTTTTTTCGTTGAGCGGCGCCTCGGTTTCGACGGTCACGGGAATGGCCCCCGGCGCGCCGCCGGGAACGAAACTCAGGGTTTCGGGGCGCAGGCCCAGAATGCACCGACGGTCCACGTCAGCGGCATGGCTGGCAGGCAGCGGCACGATCTGATCCGACACAGAAACAAACGGGCCGGAGTTGCCCATTTGCGGTGTCACGTCCAGAAGATTGATGACCGGATCTCCAAAAAGACGCGCAATATCGGTATTGGCTGGCGTCAGATACACCTGTTCGGGCGTACCAATCTGCTGAACCTGTCCGTCGTTGATCACGGCGATCTGATCCCCGAAGGCCATCGCCTCTTTGTAATCCTGCGTGACGTAAATCACCGTCGCGTTCTGATCCCTGATCAGGCGAGGCAGTTCCAGCCGCATTTCAAAACGCAGCTTGGCATCGACATTGCGCAGGGGATCGTCCAGCAACAGCACACCGGGTTTACCCGCCAACGCACGGGCCAGTGCCGTGCGTTGTTTCTGACCATTGGACAATTCCTTGGGCTTGTGGCCCAGCACATGCTCGATCTTCAAGAGCCGGGCGAGGGATTGCACGCCTGCCTGAATGGCGGATCTGTCCTGTTTCTGCGCGGTCAGCGGGCTGGCGATATTGTCAAGCGCCGACATGTGCGGGAACAGGGCAAAGTTCTGAAATGCCATGCCGATGCCCCGGTCTTCGGGTTCAACACCTGACATGTTGCGACCCGAAATCTCGATCTCTCCGGCGTCAGGTTCGATCACACCCGCGACAAGGCGAAGGAGCACGGTCTTGCCGGCGCCGGAAGGGCCGAACAGAACAAGTGTCTGCCCTGTGGGGATGTCTAGCGACACGCCATCCAGCACAGTGTCGGTCTTGAAGGATTTACGGATGTCGGTCAGTTTCAGAGACATTCAGTCACCCTTTCACCGCGCCGAGCGACAGACCTTCGACCAGATACCGCTGTGCATAGAGCGCTAGCGCAAAGGTCGGCGCAATTGACAACATGATCCCGGCCGCGATCTGTCCATAGTTGATACCGGATGCGGTGATGAATGCCAGCGCGCCCACGGTCACGGGTTGTTTGTCGGCCGAGGCAAGCACCAGCGCGAAGATGAAATTGTTCCACGCGAAGATGAAAGCCAGAAGACCCGCCGCTGCGATCCCTGGTCCGGCCAGTGGCAAGGCGATCCGGGTGAAGGTGGACCAGAAGCCGTGACCGGCGATGCGATAAGCGTACTCGATGTCGCTGGGAATATCCTCAAAGTATCCGCGTACGATCCACAGGATCAGCGGCAGTACAATCAGCTGATAGACCCAGATCAGCCCCAGGTAGGTGTCCGCAAGGCCGATTTTCTGAAAGTAGATCGTCAGCGGCAGCAGAACCAGCAGGGGCGGCGCGAACCGGAAGGACAAAAGCGTAAAGGCAATGTCCTCGGAGCCGCGAAACTTCAGCTTGGCAAAGGCATAGGCCGCGGGCACGCCCAGAAGCAGCCCGACCGTCACCGAGGTCACGGACAGGAACAGCGAATTATAGAGGTTGCTCATGAAGCGGATTTCAAGCGTTGCCGTGCTGCCTTCGAGGGTGCCGGAAATCAGCGAACGGTAGTTCGTCAGGGTCGGCTCGAAAATCATCGACGGCGGCACCCGCAGGATCGTTTCATTGGTCTGAAACGACATCAGAAAGATCCAGAAGATCGGGAACATGAAGAAGAAGATCACCAGGCTGATAGCGATTCCGCGCAGAACCCGTTCCAATGTGCTTACCTGTTGCATCGCGACCTCCTATGCATCCCCGCGCGCACGTTCACGCAGGCGCAGCCAGTTCTTGATGAAGATTGTCGACAGGATATAGGTGATGGCCCACAGGATCATCAAAAGCGCGGCGGACCGACCCACATTGGTCGACTGGAAGAAGTTCAGATACGCCTCGACCTGAAACACCGTCAGCTTGTCGCCGGGGCCGCCCTGGGTCATCGCATAGATGATGTCGAATTGCTGGATCGACTCGATCACCCGGAACAGCACTGCCGTCAGAAGGAACGGTGTCAGCATCGGCAAGGTGATCTTCCAGAACACGAAAAGACGGGGAACCCCGTCGAGTTCGGCAGCTTCGAAGGGTTGCCGGGGCAAAGAGCGCAGGCCCGCCAGAAGCAGGATCATGATGAATGGCGTATAGACCCAGACATCGACCATGACGACCGTCATCATCGCCGTGGACGGGTCCGAGGCCCATTTCATATCCTCAATGCCCAAAAGCGTCGCCCAGTAGCTGAGCACGCCAAAACCCGGGTTGGTCATCAGTTTCCACATCAGCGAGGCCAGCGCCGGCGCGGTCATCAATGGCATCAGCAGCATGATCGACACGAAGTTGTTGAAGCGCGAGCGTTTCTGCAGCAGCAATGCGATGCCCAGACCCAGAAGCAGTTCCAGCCCGACGGTCAGGAAAGCATAGCTCATCGACACTTTCAGCGTGTTCCAGAACGCCGGGTCGGTCATGAAGTTCAGATAGTTCTCACCCCAGTTATACTTGCGTGCCCAGGGCTGGGACAACCGGTAGCGCTGTAGGGAATAGGCGACGGCGGTGAAAAACGGGATCAGGATCCCGATACACACCAACAACGCAGGCAGGCTCAGTACATAGGGCAGAAACCGCTTGCTGATCTTGAACTTGGGCTTTTGCGGCGCGCCGACCGTTTGCATGGACATGGGGCAAGCCTTCTGGTCCGGCCATTTCGGCGGATGTCATGGTGGGGTCGCCCCACCCGCGACCGGGTGGGGAAACCATACCCTATCTTAGCCGAGGCCGGCTTCTTTCAGCTGTCGGTTGACGCTGGCTTCGAGCTGGCCCAGACCTTCATCCACCGGGACTTCCTTGGCCACCATCTTCTGCAGCATGGCTGCCCATTCGGTGGTCAGGTCAAAGAACAGGGGCTGCGCGGTAAAGTGGATCTTGGCACCCGGTGCGGAGAGGTCATGCATCTCCACATAGCCCGGATAACTGCTGTCCAGACGGTTACGGAAACCCGCGTCGGCCCAGACCGATTTGCGCACAGGGTTCACAAAATCCATCTGGGTCGCACCAAAGAGCCCATGCTCGGGGCCCGAGGCCCATTGCAGGAAGTACCACGTGGCGTCCTTCTGTTTACCTGCGCTCGCCATGGCGAGCGACCAGATCCAGATGTTGGGCGTCGGTGCCGAAGCGTCAGGATTGGCCGCGAAGGGTGCAAATTCAAGGTTTCCGGCCTCGGCATTGTCTCCGCCATTCATGAAATAGCCCAGAATATCGGCGTCAAAGATCATTGCCGACTTGCCTGCGCCCAGATCGGTGCCGGCCTGGTACCAGGTGTGCGTCGACCAATCAGGTGCGCCGCTTTCCTGGATCATCTGCACCCATTTCTCATGAAACATCCGTGAGGTATCGGTGTTCATCGCGGCGGAAAGCTTGCCATCATCCGCGACGTTCAGATCCTTTTCGCCAAAGTTGGCGTAGCCCGACAAGAAACCGGGATGAATCGTCGCCCAGGACCGGGAACCGCGCACACCGATGCCATAGACACCGTCAAGTTTTGCCTTTGCCTCTGCTGCGGTGGCCACCAGCTCGTCGATGTTTTTCGGAACGCTCAGCCCCGCCTCTTTGAACATGCGGCCATTATAGGACAGGTTGTTCTGTTCGTAGCCCCACGGGATACACCATTGCTTGGCATCTGCGGACCCCAGGGCTCCACCGGGCTGGCCATTCCAGGCACAGGAATTGCGCACGCCTTCCAGCATGTCCTCCCAGTTGTAGTCGGGGTTCGTTTTTGCAGGATCGTTGATGTATTCGTTCATGTCATCGATCCAGCCCGCAGGGCCATAGGTCCATGTCATATAGGCGCCGGTCATGAACGCGTCATACTCGCTGGAACCCGACGAAAGCGCCGCCGTGACCTTGTCGAAATAGACATCTTCAGGGAAGATATCATACACGACATCCATACCTGTCAGGGATTTGAAATTCTCCAGGTTGGCGATCATTGCGTCGGCATAGGGGTGCTGGTTGAGCAGCAGTTTCACGGTCTTGCCGGAATGCTTCATCCAGTCAAAGCCGTTCTGGGCAAGTGCTTGGGTTGCGGCCGCATTGACAAGAACACCCGCCGTGGCCGCGGTCACCCCCATGGATGCCAAACCACGCAGCATCCCGCGACGGCTGATATTGCCGTTCATGTACGACTGCACCAACTGTTTCTCTTTATCGTGCATTTTATCCTCCCATGGATGATTGACGAACCAGGGTCTTTGCCGTGCGTTCGTCGGTAATGAGGCCGTCGAGAAGGCCGCTCTTCAGGATCGCATTGATGGATGTGACTTTGTCTTCTCCACCGGCGACGGCGATCACGCGGCCGGTTTTCAGGTCTTTCAGACCGATCGACAACGTGCGATCGGACAATTCCGTGCTGACCGGCTGACCATCGGGGTCGAAGAAATGCCCGATGAGTTCGCCGGTCCCGCCTTGCCGGCGGATCGTCTCCATGCTGCCGGGCGAAATCACCCCGGCAATGACGGTTTGCGCGTCGTTTCCGACCGTCCCGATGCCGACGAACTTCAGGTCTGCGCCGGCGGCCATCGACATCACTTCTGGCACCCCGCGCTGGGCCAGCATGACGTCCCTGTCTTCGGATGAATTGGCAAAGAACGGGACCGGCATGAAATATGCCTCGGCCCCGGTCTTTTCCGCCAGCCTGTGCATCACGTCATGCGGATTGGCGGCAAAATTGCGGGTCAACCCACCCATCAGAGAGACAAATTTCGTACTGGGCGTCGAGGTCGACGCCATGTTCCGGATGCAGGCACTGAGCGTGCGTCCGTTTCCGACCCCGATCACCCTGTTTTCCGGATTTGACAATGCCCGGCTGAGGAATGCAGCACCGCCCAGCCCAAGGGCGCGTACCGGCAAACCGCTTTCCTCCAGATCGGGAACCACCTCGCAGTAGCCGAGTTCGAACGCCTCGCTGAGGCGCATTTCAAGCGCGGCGCATTCCGCAATTTCACCGTCGAAACTGACCTTTACCACGCCATCTTGGTTGGCTCGGTTGATCAGCCGGTGCGCCTTGACCTTGGTGACGTTCAGCCGCTTGGCCACGTCGGTCTGGGACAACCCGCCACCATAGTGCAGCCAGGCGGCGCGCGTTGCCAGGCTCAGGTCGTTATCAAATTGCCGAGCTGCCAAGCGATTCCCCCCGATTTCGCCGATCCCGATAGTAATTTGTTACATCAACTGCAAAAAATTTCAACCAGTATTGTCCTGGCGACCACCGCTGGCGCGGCGAAATCGGAATGCCAATGCCGCCAAACCCGCACAATCCGGGCACCTGTGCACTTAACCCAATGGGACCAAACGGTTTTCGCCAAACCGCAACCATCATTGCAGAGGCAGGTCGAGCGGAGCATACTCAGATGGAGAACAAGGATCTGCACCGAGCAAATCTCAAACGCAGTGCCAAAGGGAGCCCGGTCAGTTGGACCGCGCAGGAGAAACACTTCGGCACAGGGATTGAAGGCGTGTTAACGCGCTGTTTTTAAGCAGCAAATTCTTTTCAGAACATCGGCGAGTTCGCCCATGTAGCTATCGTCGTATCCGGAGTCGTTCTCCAGCACGCTGAGAAAGGCGCAACTGGTGCCGGTCACGGTATCCGCCAGAAGAAACTGGCCGCCATACCCCGCATGACCGACCACCCGACCGTCTGTCATTGTCTGGTTCGAGTACTTGAGCCACTGCTTTGGCGCGGCGAGCGCGGGCGCCGAACGGTGAAGGCTTTGACGCAGGAACGCCGCGTTTGCAGCAGGCCGCCCGATCGGATCATGCCCTTCGCGCGCCAACAACAACCCGAAACGCGCCAGATCCCGCGCGCTCAGGCACCCACCGCCCGAGAAGGCCGGCAACCCGTCCCTGCTGAGGCTGATGTGAAAGGTGCCCTCATAGCCGGCGGCGTCCACGATTTCTTCGATGTGACGGGCCAGCGGAACTGGCGAGACCTCGGCCGCGATCAGGGTCAGAACATCGGTATTTGCCGATTTGTAGTCCGCCTCGGTCAAGGTGCCCGTCTCTTTGTGCCCGGTGATGGACGCTGCGAAATCCTTTAGCGTGATTTCCTCTTCGCCCTCGCGCGGCAACCGCCACCCAAGCGCAACCTCCTCGGCATAGCAATCGGATCGGGGGTTCGAATAATCCTCGGTGAAATCGTTGATCACAGCCATGTCCAGCAGGGACTGCAGAGTCGCACCTGCGTATCCGCTGCCCATGTCAGGCAAATAGTCGGAGACCCGCGCGGTCAAAGACACGAGGCCCTGCGCGAGCAATCGTCCGACGATCAGGTGAATGTGCAACTTGGAAACCGACTGGATCGAATGCGGCGATGTAACCGAGAAATCCGGTGCGGCGGTCTCCATGACAATCCGGTTGCCGCGCAGACAGCAGAATGCCGAGAATGCCGGGTGGTTCAGAAAATCGGCCAACTCCGGAACGGCGGCGCACAGATCTTCCGGTGCGGGTTCCAGCACCAGAACGTCGCGCGCCCGAACCATCAGGGCACGTCGAAACAGGCGATGGGCGTTTTGGAAGCCATGGCGGCGATGCGCGGGCTGGTTCCAGCGCTGCTTGTTGTCCGGCCCGACTGCAAGGTCCGGATTTTGCGTGGTTTTTGGCTTGTTCATGTCTCGGATATCTGCATCAGGGCATCCACTGCCACGATGTGATCGCGATACACGAACATCGGGTTTATCTCGATTTCGGCGATGGTCTCGCGTTCCTGCAGGAAGGCCTCGCAAAGCCGGTGCAGCATGGCTGCAACCTGAGCAATGTCCGCCTTCGCGCGACCGCGGAACCCGTCGAGCAATCGGGCGATCCGAAGGGAAGACAGCGCGCCGGCGATTTCCGCTGCGGTTGCAGGCAGCAGAAGTGTCACCGCATCCCCCACCAGTTCGGTCAGTATCCCACCGCTGCCCAGAACCAGCGCGGGGCCAAATTGCGCGTCAGAGCGCAACGTGACGATCAACTCCGCCAGCGGCGGCGGAGAAATGGCTTCTACCAGAAATCTGTCCGTCACGGCATTCGCATCATGGGCGGAAACGGCCGCTTTCATATCCGCAAGCGCGGTGGACAACCCCGCCGAGTCCGCGATCCCCAGGGCCACTGCGCCGGCTTCCGTTTTGTGAACCAGTCCGCGGGACATCATTTTCAGGGCAACGGGATAACCGATATCGCTTGCGGCAATCACCGCCTCTGCTGCCGCTACAACCCGACCCTCGGGTATCGGAATGCCCCGGGATGACAACCAGTCCTTGCCGCCATCCTCGGTCAGTATCCTCGCGTTCCGTACGGCCACGGCAGGCAGCAATGGTGCCGGCCGGGCGGTCTTGATCCGATGGCGAGCTTCAGACCATCCAATTGCATCCCGCATCGCGTTCAGCGCTTCATGAACGCCCTGCATGGGTGCCACGTTCTGGCCAATCAGATGCCTGCGCGTGTCGCGGTCAAGGTTTTCGGGCAAGGTTGCGCAGATGGCAGCGGGGATGCCTCGTTCATCGGCCGCCCGTGCGAAAGCCTCGGCATCGTTCTGATAGTAGATCTTGGAGGCATCCAGCCCTTCGGCCGGGTAGTCCTGCACCAGCACGGCGAGATCTGCCTCTGTTGCCGCAAGGCCCGCGGCAAAAACCGGGTAGGTATGTTCCGGCTGCCCCCAGATTGGCGTCGTGTAGTCCAGCGGATTCGACACGGTCGCAATCTCTGGCAGCAGGCCCTTCAGAGCATCGCGGCCGGTGTCGCGGATCGGCGGAAAGCTCAGCCCAATCCTTTCCGCATGATCCGCCAACATCGTGGCCCCGCCGCCGGAGCACGTGAAACCCGCGAGCCTTGCGCCTTTGGGCGCACCGACCACGCAGAGGTACTTGAGCGTTTCAAGGAATTGCGACGGGTTGGATACGCTGATGACACCGGTTCGGGCAAAGAGCGCCGCGTGAAGTTCGTTGGAACCTGACAGAGACCCTGTATGGCTGACCGTCAGGGTGGCCCCGATGGCCGAACTGCCGGTTTTCAGCGCCACCACCGGCACCCCCCGTTCCAGGGCCCGGAGTGCCGCACGTTCAAAGGCCGGAATGTCCTGCAAACCTTCGATATGCAACCCGATGGCGCGAACGGCTGCATCCTCGGCGAAGGCATCGAGAAAATCCTCGATCCCCAGCACGGCCTGGTTCCCCGCGGAAACCATGTAGGCCATTGGCAAGGATCGCGCGCTCATGGTGATGTCCGAGGAAAACATACCGGACTGGGTAATTATCGCTGCGCCAAAGCCGGGCGACCAACCGCCATGCTCGAATGACCAGAGCGCGACATTGTCGACATAGTTGATCATCCCATAGCAATTGGGTCCGATCAGGGCCATTTCGCCGGTGGCCTCGATCAGATCCCGCTCGGCCTGGGCGTCACCGGTTTCCTTGAAGCCGGCGGAAAAACAGACGACACCGCCAACGCCGATCTCTGCCAATTTACCCAGTGTCTCGACGACCCCGCTGGCGGGGATGGCAAGGTAAACGGCGTCGGGCACCTCGGGGAGGTCGGCAATCGACGGGACACAGGGCACACCATCCAGATCGGGGCGGCTTGGGTTCACGGCCCACATTTGTCCCTTGAACCCGCGCCGGCGCGCTTCGCGCACGGCGATGGTCGCGTCCCGTCCGCCGACAAAGGCGATGTGGCGGGGTTTCAGCAGGCGCTCGAGATTTATCCGTCGCGCAGGGGTCATGCACCAAGCGGCCGCAGGATCGATCGGGTGATGATGTGGCGCTGAATTTCGCTGGTGCCATCCCAGATCCGCTCCAGCCGGCTGTCACGCCAGAATCGCTGGATCGGCATTTCCTCCATCAGACCCATGCCGCCAAAGATCTGCACCGCATCATCGGCGATCTTGTTGAGCATCTCCGAACAATAGACCTTGATCATAGCCGCGTCTGCGTCACTCATCACACCCTTCTCGGCACGCGACACCGCGTCCTGCACCATCAGGTCAGCTGCGCGCAGGTTCATGGCACCGTCTGCCAACCGAAACCCAGTGGCCTGGAATGTTCCGATCGGTTTGCCGAATTGCTTGCGGGTAGCGGCCCAGTCGGTCGCCATGTCCAGAATCCGCTCGGCCTTGCCGCAGCAGGTCGCCCCAACCCAGATGCGCCCCATGCCGAGCCATTTGCCGGACAGTTCCAGACCACGGCCTTCCTCGCCCAGAATCTGGCCTGGTCCAAGGCGGACATTGTCGAAACTCAGCTCGAAGGTCTTGTAGCCCCGGTAGCTGACGCACCGGTTGCCTTCGCGGCAGTCGAATCCCGGCAGGCCGACATCGACGAGAAACGCGGTGATCCGTTTCCGTGGCCCGCGCGGTGTGTCATCGGACCCCGTGGCGGCAAAGACAATGGCAAAATCCGGCATGCAGGGACCGGAGATGAAATGCTTGGACCCGTTGAGGATCCAATCCTCGCCATCCCGCCTTGCGTTTGTCTTCATGCCCATCACGTCAGACCCGGCGTCCGGCTCTGTCAACGCAAAGAGTTCACGTTTTTCGCCCCGTACGGTGGGGTAGAGATAGCGTTCGCGCTGATCGCCGTCGCAGGCCATCAGCAATTCCGTCGGGCGCGCCGCCCAGCTTTGCAATGCATGGCTGGTGCGTCCGTATTCGCGCTCGATCAGCGACATCGGTCCATATCCCAGCCCGCCGCCTCCCACCTCTTCGGGCAGGTTGCAGGCGAACAGGCCCAACTCGTGTGACTTGGCTTCGATCTGGCGCCCGATCTCTTCCGGAACGAAGCCGAGCCGGTCCACCTCTTCTTCATGCGGATACATTTCCGTTTCCACAAAACGGCGCACGGTGCTGACCAACAGTTCGGTTTCGTGACTGGTTTCCAAATTCATCGCGACCTCGTTCATTTCGCCTGTTCCCTGGCGCTGCGCCGCGAGATGATCGCGGAGACGACAAATGCAATCAGGGTAATGGCAATCAAGACCACTGCGGCGGCGGCCACAGTCGGGTCCGTGTTTTCTCGGATGCCGTTCCACATGCGGCGCGGCAGTGTATAGACGCTGAATTTCGACAGGAAGAGCGTCACGACGATTTCATCCCAACTCAGGATGAAGGAAAACAGCGCGCCGGCATAAACACCCGGCTTGATGGAGGGCAGGATCACCCGCCGCATCGTGGTCCAGTTCGAGGCGCCCAGATTTTTCGAGGCCTGTTCCAGTTTCGGATCAAACGTGGCCAGCGATGCGCTGACTGTGATCAGCACCATCGGCGCCGCGAGGATCGTGTGGGCGAGGATCAAACCCGCATAGCTGTCCAGCAGCCCCAGCGGAATCCACAGCCGGTAGAACGCCATGGCGGAAATGATCTGCGGAATGATCAGCGGCAGCAACAGAAAGGCGCGTACCATCTCGCTGTATCTTGACGATACCCGCCACAAACCAATGGCGCAGAGAGTCCCCAGGAAAGTCGCCAGGACCGAGGTCGACAGCGCGATGACGCCGCTTTGGAAGAAGCTCGACAGCCATTCCTCGCTGGTGAAAAGCTTTTCGAAATGCCGCAGAGAGAGTTCGCCCTTGGGCATCGACAGGAACCGTTTCGGCGTCAACGAGACCGGGATCGCGATCAACGCAGGGGTCACGAGGAACAGAAGCAGCACCCAGGCGCCGACGCGGTTGAACAGGGAGAACAGGCCTTGGTTCATCGCGTGCTGCCTCCAAAGACCGCGCTGAGCTTCATGAACCGCGACATGACCCAGAGCATCGCCAGAACCCCGAACAGCATCAGCGCCGCCAACATCGCGGCTGTGCCCCATTTGAGCGTGACCAGCAACTGAACCGAGATGTATTCGGCCACCATCAGGACCTTGCCGCCCCCAAGCACCGCCGGGGTGACATAAAAACCAAGGCTGAGGATGAAGACCAGCAATGTGGAAGCCACCAGCCCCGGTGTGGTCAGCGGCAGGTAGATGCGCCAGAATGTCTGGGTTCCGCTGGCGCCCAGGTTGCGCGAGGCATCCATGACCCGTTGGTCGATGGACTGCATCGATACCAACAGCGGCAAGACCGCGTAGGGGATCATGTAATGCACCATGCCAATGAGTACTCCCAACTCGTTGCGCATGAACGCGATCGGTTCTGCGATCAGGCCAATGTCCTCAAGCGTGACGTTCACCAGACCCTTGCGCCCCAGAAGCATCAGCCACGAGAAGGTTCGCACGAGAATGGAAATCCAGAATGACACCAGCAGCAGCGTCAGCATGTAGTTCTTCTGGCGCTGGTGGCTGTGCACCATGGCGTAGGCGATCGAATACCCCAGTGCGACGCTGAAGATCGTGGTGATGATGCAAATGCGCACCGTGGTCCACACGATGCGGATCAGCGCATCGCTTTCGCCCAGCTTTGCGTAGTTGCCGAAACCCGGTTCAGGGTCCGTCACGCTGAGCCACAGGATGTTCAGGATTGGCCCGAGATAGAGCGCCACCACAACCAGCAGCAGGGGAGCGATGATCAACCATCCGGGGTGGATATGTCGGGTTATGGCATGCATCTGGGGCTTTCGCGTCTAGGTGTGGCCGCTCACGGGACTTTCCGGGCGGCCACTGTCCAGGCGATCAGCTGATCGCTTCGAGGAAGGCATTCACCGCGTCGCCGCCGTTTTTGCCCCACCAATCGGGATCGTTGTAGACGATCTTGTCGATATTCATGGCAGAGGTAATGGCGTAAGGCTGCTGATCCTCCGGGATCTGGCCAAACGCCTCGGGGTTGGAAGGTGTCATGCCCAGACAATCCAGCAATGCCAGCTGCGCAGGTATCTCCTGCGCCGTGGCAATGAAGTCCATCACTGCGGCACCGGCCGGATTGCCCTTGGGCACGATATAGGCACCGGGCATGGCAAGGGCCTGGTTGTTGACCAGCTTGTAACGGCCATCGGTGTCATTCTCGATATTGCGACCACGGTTCTGCCAGATCATACCCATGGAGACCTCGCCGTTCACAACCATCGAATGGGCCTCGGAACCGGACCCCCAGTAGAGACTGTTGTCCTTGATCGAGGTGATCTTGGCCAGCGCGCGCTCCATGTCGAGCGGATAGAGCGCATCGCCAGCCACACCGTCGGCCAACAACGCGGCCTCCAGCGAGCCATTGGCCCATTTGTACAGCGAACGCATGCCCGGGAATTTTTCGACGTCGAAGAAATCCGCCCAATTCTGCGGCGGGTTGTCGCCATAGGCTTCGGTGTCATAGACGAAAGCATAGCCGTAGAGGATCACCGAAACGCCGTGTTCCAATGCGTATCCGGGCAATGTCTTGTCCTTGGACACGACCGAATAGTCGATGGGTTCGAGATGACCTGTCGGCCCAAGCGAGACCGCATTGAACAGATCCGCATCCGCCACGTCCGCGGTGACGTTACCGCTGTCGACCATCTCCTTGATCTTGCCTTCCAGCGGGCCGGATGTGTCGAACTTGAGCCCCTTGCCGGTTTTCGCCGTAAAGGCTTCTCCGATGGCCGAGCCATGGCATTCCTCGGACTGGCCGCCCCAGTTCCACATCACAACGTGATCCGCCGCCGCCTGCGCGTCGCCTGCCATGACCGCGTTCATTGCAACACCGGAGGCGCCGCAAAGAGCAAGGAATGTCCGCCGGTCCATACGCCCCGCCTTGTAGGCATGGGCGCTGTCGGTCAGCATTTCTCTCATGAATCGTTTGTCTTGCATTTTATTCCTCCTATTGGGTCCGGGATCAGGCCCGGTTTCGCTTTGATGACGTCTTTGGACGTTCTGTTTTGGGGTGCCTAACCCGTTTCCAGTTCCACTGCCGCGGTATCTTTCCACAGCAAATCCACCCGCTCGCCTGCAGTCAGCTGCTCCTGATTCCGCCAGACGTCGATATCTACCTCGATCTCCGCTCCTTCTTGGGTGTCAACAATGATGCGCTTCATTGAGCCGAAGTACGTTATCGACCGAATGGTGCCGCTCATGCGGGCTTCGGCATGGCCGGTTCCGGCCCGCAGGTCGATTTTTTCAGGGCGCAGGGCAAAGGTCTTGCCGTCCAGATGGACGAAATTCGACTTGCCCAGAAAACTCGCGGTGAACTGGTTGGCGGGTCGTTCATACAGTTCTTCGGGCGTGCCAACCTGTTCGATTGCCCCGTCGCGCATGATCACGATGCGGTCGGACATCGACAACGCCTCTTCCTGATCATGGGTCACGTAAATGAACGTGGTTCCGACACGGCGGTGAATGTCCTTGAGCTGCTCCTGCACCTCGACCCGCAGCTTCTTGTCGAGCGCGCCCAGTGGTTCGTCAAGCAACAGGACAGGCGGCGCGAAACACAGCGCGCGCGCCAACGCCACCCTCTGCTGCTGGCCGCCGGACAACTGGCCGGGCTTGCGATCCGCGAAATCCTGCAGTTGTACCAGTTCCAGCATCTCGTCCACGCGCGTCCGGATTTCTTCGGCGGGCCGTTTGCGCACGCTCAGCGCATATCCGATATTGTCGCGCACGCTCATATGGGGGAACAGGGCATAGCCCTGGAACACCATGCCGAAGTTGCGCTTTTCTGCCGGTACATTCCCGATGGAGGATCCATCCAGAGCGATGTCGCCTTTGGATATGTCCAAGAACCCTGCCACCATCATCAGCAGGGTCGTCTTGCCCGATCCCGAAGGCCCGAGCAGGGTCAGAAATTCGCCATTTCGAATGTCGAGGCTGATGTCATCCACCGCCCGGAAATCCCCGAAGAACTTGGAGACATTGCGTATCTGCAAGCTGCCGATCTGGGATGAATCAGCCATCCGCGCCCCTCAACTTCAGCTTGTTGCGCGCCTCTTGCGGGGTCAGGACCCGCGCGCCCATGCGTTCGATGATCTCGCGCGCGCGGGTGACCAACTGTGCGTTGGTCGCCAGCACTCCCCTATCCAGATAGATGTTGTCCTCCAGCCCAACCCGCACGTTGCCGCCAAGAGCAACCGAAGCGGCAACCATGGGCATCTGGCCCCGGCCGATCCCGAAGCTGGCCCAACTGGCGCCGGGCGGTAGTTGCGCCTTCATGGCCGCCATCGTCTCGACGGTCTGATCCGCGCCCCACGGAATACCCAGGCACAGCTGGAACATCGGGGGCGCGTCGATCAACCCTTCGTCCACCATCGCCTTGGCAAAGCGGATGTGGCCCAGGTCGAACACCTCCAGTTCGGGCTTCACGCCCCATTCCTGCACCAGCGCGGCCATCCGGCGCAGCGTTGGCGGGGTGGAGATGTAGATCATGTCGGTGTCGGAGAAATTCAGCGTGCCGCAGTCGAGCGAACAGATATCGGGCAGGCATTCCTTGATATGGGCGAGGCGGTCATCGGGGCCGATCATGTCGGTTCCGGGGCCGGGCATCGCCGGGTTCTTCGGGTCCGATACCCAATCCCCGCCCATGCCGGCGGTTACGTTGATCACGACATCGGTGTCGCTGTCGCGCACGCGGTCCACGATTTCCTTGAACAGCCCGGGGTCACGCGATCCCTGGCCGGTCTCGGGGTCGCGCGCGTGAATATGCGCAGCCGAAGCCCCCGCCTTCGCCGCCTCGATCGCGGCATCGGCGATTTCTTTTGGTGTCACCGGCACGTGCGGGCTCTTTCCGGTGGTATCGCCGGCACCTGTCACTGCGCAGGTCAGCACAACTTCGTAGTTCATTTGCAAACGCTCCCTTGTGACTAGATTGATGCCCGACCACTGAAGAAAGATGTCGATTATCCGACAAAGAAACATTTAGAATGGCGAAAAACCGCACTCCATGATCCGAGAGCCATCCCATGCAAATCGACATTGCGGCACAGATGACCAGAGCCCCCCGACACGCCGTTTTCGTCGTGGTTCCCCGCTTCAACATAACGACACTGATCACCATGATCGAAACCATGCGGATCGCCAATTACCTGGCGCCGGAGCCGATTTTTTCCTGGGACATCGTTTCTTTTGACGGCCCAAAGGTTGTGGCCAGCAACGGAATGACCACCACGGTGGGCCACGATCCCGACAGCCTGCCGTCAGCGGATTATGTTTTCGTGCTGGGCAGTTGGGGCACCGAGCATTACGAGAATCGCCCCCTTATCGCCTGGCTGCGCAAACGGGCCCGGGCGGGCGAAAGCATTTGTGGCGTCGAGTTGGGCTGCTACATCATTGCGCGCGCCGGTCTGCTGGACGGCAAACCGGCCACCATACATTGGTCCTGGTTAAGCGGTTTTCGTGAGTCCTTTGACCGCGTGGATGTGCAGGAATGCCTGTTCACCATCAATGGCAAGATGATGACCTGCTCGGGCGGGCTGGCCGGTGTGGACCTGATGTTGCGGCTGATCGAAACCACCAACGACAGCGGCTTTTCCGGTGAGATCGCAGACCAGATGCTGCACCACCCGATCCGCAATGCAGCATCCCCCCAGCGCAGTACAATGGGCCGCAGCACTGAAACCATGTTGCCCTTGGTGCGCGAGGCAATGACTCTGATCGAAGAGAACATCGAAGAGCCCCTCAAAGTGCCCGAAATCGCGGCGGTGCTGGACGTCTCGCAGCGCCAGCTCGAACGCCAGTTCAAGAAACACGTCGGTTGTACCGT
Source organism: uncultured Rhodobacterales bacterium (assembly GCA_964351155.1). Taxonomy (GTDB): domain Bacteria; phylum Pseudomonadota; class Alphaproteobacteria; order Rhodobacterales; family Rhodobacteraceae; genus CAYGNE01. The sequence continues at coordinate 25,340 of CAYGNE010000015.1, forward strand.
GGTGCAGTTTGGCCTGCTGCGGCGTCTGCAAAATGCCCGCCTGCTGCTGATTTCCACCGACTTGAGCGTGCGCGAAATCGCGACGGCGTCGGGTTTCAACACCCTTTCACACTTTGCCTTTTCCTTTGGCAAATTCTTTGGCCGCCGCCCCTCTGAGTACCGCGAGGCGTGGCCTGCCAACGAACCGGCCCCGAGTTGGCCGGGCTCCCTGTCGGATTTCCTTTCAATCCTGCAGAATATGCCGTCCGAACGTCATTCCGACCGGGATTGACGCAGCGCATTCAGAACCGCGACGATCTCGCGATCCCTCTGGGCGGCCATGTCCTCGAAATGACGACCCCCGGCAATTGCATTGCATCCATCAACCATCCGATCGCGCAGCTCCTGCGACAGTTCGGGCGCCTGCAGGCGCGTCCAGGGCAGCTTCAGGGCCGGTCCGAACTGGTCCAGGTTGGTGGCCATGCCGCCGGCGCCGCAGGCCACGTGAAAGGCCATGCACTGTCCTTGGCTTACCATGCGAGGCGCCGGACCGTTCATCAACGCAATGTCGATATCCTCCGGCGTGGCCTCGCCATTGGCGACCATGTGCAGGGCCTCGCGCCACAGCGCCTCTTGCAGGCGCGTGGCGACAAAACCGGGGATCTCCTTTTTCATCATCAACGGCGCCTTGCCCGCGATCCGATAGAACTCCCCCGCCCACTGCACCGCCGCCGGGTCGGTTTTCTCGCCCCCGACGATCTCGACCAGGGGCAACAAATAAGGCGGATTGAACGGATGCCCGATCACCGTGCGTTCCGGTGTCGCGCAGGTGGCCTGGATGTCGGTCATCATCAGGCCCGACGTGGAGGACCCGATCACCACATCGGGCGGCAGAATGGTCCCCATCTGCTGATACAGCGCCTGTTTGATCTCCAATCGTTCAGGTGCACTTTCCTGCACGAACTCGGCGCCATCCAGCGCCTCGTGCAAATCGGTGACGATACGCAGCCGCTCAAGCGAAGCCCCGGGAGCAAGGCCCAGATCGGTCAGGCTGGTCCAGGCGGTGCGGAGGATCGCGTTGAAGGCAGGCGTTTCGGCCGTGTCATGCAGATAGGCCGTGACATCATAGCCGCGCGCAAGAAAATGCGCCGTCCAGCCGCCACCAATGGGCCCGGCTCCGATGCTTGTGATGCGGGTGACAGAGGAAGGATCGGGATACATCACTCGCCCTTGAAATTGGGTTCACGTTTTTCGACGAAAGCCGCGACACCCTCGGCGGCATCATCCGACTTCAGCATCTTGCGATAGGTCGGCATCGGGTCGGTGCGCATCTTGTGAAACGCCTGTTCCAGCGGCACGCATTCGATCTCGCGCTGAACCTCTTTCACCGATTGCATCGCCAATGGCGCGGACCAGGCAATGGATGCCGCCCATTCTCGTGCCGCTTCCATCAGCTGGTCTTTCGGCACCACCTTGTTGACCAGCCCGTAATGCGCGGCTTCGGTTGCGGTCATGCGCCTTCCCAGCAGGAACATCTCCATCGCGATGTTATGGGGGATGCGCCGGGGAAGACGTTGCAGGGCCCCCGCGTCGGGAACGATGCCCAACGGCATCTCCGGCAGCCCGAATTCGACGTGGTCAGCCGCGATCAACAGGTCGCACCCCATCGCCATCTCGAATCCGCCGCCGATGGCAAGCCCGTTGATGGCCGCGATAACGGGCTTGTTCAGCACCCAGTTTTCAGTGAGGCCGGTAAAGCCACCAAAACCGTAATCATCGGTCTCCCACCAGTTGTCGAGCTGCATCTCGCCGTCATTCAACGCCTTCAGATCCCAGCCGGCGGAAAAAATCTTGTCCCCGCCACCCGTGAGGATCGCGCAGCGCAGATCCTTGTCTTCGTGCAACTCCTGAAACGCCGCCGCCAATGCCTGGGACGTCGGCACGTCGATTGCGTTCACCTTGCCGCGCGACAGCGTGACCTCGAGAACGTGCCCGTCGCGGCGGATGGTTACTCCGTCTGACATGTCAGACCCCTCTTACTGAAATTCCGGAATGACTTCGTCGCAGAACATCTTCAACGACCGTTTCTGCGCCTCGAGCCCGAGGCCCATGGAGGCGTAGTAGATGAATTCGCTCACGCCCAGTTCTTGGTAGCGCCTGAGCTTTCCAATCACTGTTTCCGGGGTGCCGAACATGAGGTTCTCTTCCAGCATGGCCGGATCGTACTGCTCGCGGCCGGTCAGCTGATCCAGCGGAATCGAGGCCGGAAAACCGTTGTGAACATCGCCGGCGTTGCGGAAGAGGTTCTCGAACTGACTGAGAACGGTGCGGATTGCATCCAGTGCGCCTTGCCGATCGCTGTTGTTGTCCCACACACAAGCATGGCGCATCAGTGCGAAACGCGGAGTCCAGCCGTTGTCCGCCTTGGCAATCGCCTCGTCAAGTTGCTGCTTGTAAAGCTCCGCCTCGGCATGGGGGCGCGTGAGCGGCCAGCACATGATATGGGCCTTTTCCCGCATCGCATAGTCATAGGTAATGGGCGAACGCGCGGCGACCCACACGGGAACTTCGGGCTGAACCGGCTTGGGTACCGAGGTCGATGTGGGAAACTGCCAGAACTCGCCACCATGCGCATAGTCACCCTTCCAGAGTTCGCGCAGGGCAGGCAGCATTTCCTGCATGTAACGCCAGGCATCCGATTGCTTGAGCCCCGGATGCATCCGATCGAACTCGCGTTGATAGGCACCGGATCCGATTCCGAACTCCAACCGCCCGCCGCTGATCAGATCCAGGAGCGCGGCCTCTCCGGCAAGGTTGATCGGATGCCAGTAGGCAGCCGTGGCAACTGCGGTTCCCAGCCGGATTCGGCTGGTTTCGCCGGCCCACCATGTCAGGATCTGGAACGGGTTGGGCGCGATGGTCATTTCGAGTGCATGGTGTTCGGCAGCCCAGGCGATGTCGAACCCGCCATCTTCAGCCATCTGGACCATCTCAAGCGTGTGGCGCGCCACATCCTTCATGTCCAGACTGTCGTCGATCCGTTCCATGTTCACGGCAAGTTGGAATTTCATGTCACTGTCCTTTCACGGCGCAAAATCATGCGATTTGCCGAGTTGTGCGAAGCATTGCCCCGGATCACGTCATCGCATGACAAATGGGTTGGCCATCGGCTCGTCCGATGTGTTCATCCAGATGGTCTTGGGTCGCGTGTAGTCATAAATCGCCTGGAAACCGCTCTCACGACCATAACCGGACCCTTTGATCCCACCGAATTCGGCGATCGGCGACACCACCCGGTACGTATTCACCCAAACGATGCCCGATCGAACCGCGTTGGCCATGCGCAGGGACCGCGCGCCATCGCGCGTGAATATGCCGGCCGCCAGCCCGTGTTCGGTGTCATTGGCCAGGGCCAGCACCTCTTCCTCGGTTCGGAAACGCTGCACGCAGAGAACCGGTCCGAAAAGCTCTGTATCGACGATGCGAAGATCCTGCCGCGGGCACTCGATGATCGTCGGCTCGTAATAGAGACCGGACATGCCCTCCGGCTGCTTGCCGCCGACCAGCACGGTGCCACCTTCTTCCTGGGCAAATGCCACTTCGCGCTGGATGTGTTCGAGCTGCCCGGTGGTGCAAAGCGGCCCCATCTGCGTTTCGTCCGCCAACGGGTCGCCGATCACGATCTTGCGCGCCATATCGGACATTCGTTCAAGAAACTCTTCCGCGATATCTTCGTGCAGATACAGCCGGGACCCGGCTACACAGCTTTGCCCGGTGGCGCCGAAAATGCCGGCAATCGATGCATTCACCGCACTTTCGATATTGGCATCCTCAAACACGATGAAGGGCGATTTGCCGCCCAGCTCCAGCGACACCTCGGCAAAGTTGCGCTTGGCATTCTCCAACACGTGGCGCGCCGCGTTTGGTCCACCGGTAAAGGACACCCGCGCCACCAGCGGATGGCCGGTCAGCGCCCGCCCGCAGGGTTCGCCATGCCCGGTCACGATATTGACCACGCCGGGTGGAATGCCCGCCTCCTCGATCAGCCTGCCGAACTCCAGCATTGCGGCGCTGGCATGTTCAGAGGCTTTCAACACCACGGTGTTGCCCGCGGCCAGGGCCGGCCCGATCTTGACGGCCACCAGAAACAACTGCGAATTCCAGGGCACAACTGCGGCGACGACACCCAAGGGTTCGCGCTTGGTAAAGACAAACATGTCCGGCTTGTCGATGGGCAAGGTCTCGCCGCTGACCTTGTCGGCACATCCCGCAAAGAAGTGGAAGAACTCGGCGATGTACTTCGCCTGCCACCGGGTTTCCTTGAGCATCTTGCCCGTATCGACCGACTCGGTGCGACCAAGCGCTTCGGAATGCTCCGCCAGAAGATCCCCCAGCCTGCGCAGCGTCTTGCCACGCTCGGTCGGGGTCATGCGCGCCCAGGGGCCGGTGGTAAAAGCCGTGTAAGCCGCTTGCACCGCGCGGTTCACATCTGCCTCTGTCGCTTCCGGAACGCGGCTCCAGACCAGCCCGTCCGCCGGATTTACGCTGTCGAACGTGCCGCCGTCAGAAGCATCGACCCATTCTCCATCGATCAGCATCTGATAGTTTTTGATATCTGCCATGGCGCATGGCTCCCCCTTTTGCTGCTCTTTCATTCATGGCTGCTTTCGCTTGGCGCGTTCCTGAAAATACGACACCGGCTGTCGAATAATCCGAAGCGTGGCCGCGATCTTGCGGGCAGGCTAGGCATGAAGGAGGCCGTTGGATGGGCGTCAGGAAGAAGGCTATCGATGGTCCGCCAACCGGCGGTGAGCGCGTCTCTTGGCATTCCCGGGCTGGTCGGGCAGGTGGTTTTGCTTTTCTGGCGGGACCAATGCAAGGGAATGATGGTGCCCGGATGACTGTTTGCTGTCTGATGGCGAAATCGCCGGCCGGCCGCCCGACGGAGAGCGAAGCCTGATGGGTCGCGCCCCGGACGGCACTGCGTTTGATCTTGTCGGGCCGGACGGCGCCCCGGTGGTCGTGATGATCCACGGGCTGGGTCTGAACCGGGCCTGCTGGCAATGGACGATACCCGCGCTGTCGGACCGGTATCGCATTCTCAGCTATGATCTTTACGGGCACGGGCAGAGCGTCGCACCGCCCGCCGTCCCAAGCCTGTCCCTTTTCTCGCGGCAACTCGCGCAACTGATGGATCATTGCGGGATCAGAGAGGCCAGCATTGCGGGCTTTTCACTGGGCGGCATGATCGCGCGCCGGATAGCGCAGGATGCGCCGGAACGCGTCTCGGCCCTGATGATCCTGCACTCGCCGCACAAGCGCAGTGATGCGGCGCAGGCAGCCATCCTCAAGAGGGTTGAACAAGCCCGCCTTGAGGGTCCGCGGTCCACTGTCCAAGCGGCACTCGAGCGCTGGTTCACCGACCCTTTCAGACAGGCGAACCCGGACATGATGGAGATTGTGCGCGGGTGGGTGACGGCCAATGACATGGCCGTCTATCACACCATCTACCGGGTCCTTGCGGATGGGATCGATGAAATCGTCGCGCCTGATCCGCCGATCACCTGTCCGGCGCTGGTCATTACGGGCGATGAGGATCATGGCAACGGCCCCCAGATGACCAATGCCATCGCGGCGGAAATTCCCGGTGCGCGTGCGCTCATCCTGCCGGGCCTGCGTCACATGGCGCTTGCCGAAGACCCGCCCGCGATGAATGCGCCGCTTCGCATGTTTCTTGACCAGTTGGACCTCTCCGCATGAGCACACAGATACTCAAAGGCCTGCGTGTTCTGGACCTCAGCCGCATGCTGTCCGGCCCCTATTGCACCATGCATCTCGCGGATCACGGCGCCGAGGTCATCAAGATCGAAGGCGGCACCGGCGACACCAGCCGGGGCAACGGCCCATTCCGCGCGGACGATCCCGAACAGAAATGGGCGGGCTATTTTGTCAGCCTGAACCGGGGCAAGAAAAGCATTCAGTTGAACCTGAAGACGCCCGAGGGCTGTGCGCAGTTCCGCGCCCTCGCCGCCACGGCGGATGTGATTGTCGAGAATTTCCGTCCCGGTGTGATGGACCGGCTGGGATTGTCATATGAATCGCTTGCCGAACTGAACCCCAGACTGGTCTACGCGGCGATCCGGGGTTTTGGGGACCCGCGCACCGGCGAAAGCCCCTATGCCAACTGGCCGTCCTACGATGTGGTCGCACAGGCCATGGGCGGGCTGATGTCGATCACGGGCCCGGATGCGCAGTCGCCCACCAAGACCGGGCCCGGCGTCGGCGATATCTTTGCCGGAATGACCATGGCCTTTGGCATCATGGCGGCCCTGCGCGAGGCCGAAACCACCGGCAAGGGGCAGTTTGTCGATGTCGCCATGTACGACGCGATGATCTCGCTTTGCGAGCGGATGGTCTATCTGCATGACATGACCGGTGAGGTGCCGGGCCCCGAGGGCAATGGGCATCCGTTTCTGACACCTTTTGGCCTGTTCCCGGCCGCGGACGGGCATGTCGCCCTTGGCATTGTCGATGATGCGTTCTGGCAGCGTCTGGCAACCCTCATGGGGCAGCAGTCGCTGGGACAGGATGCACGGTTTGCCACGCGCGCCGCGCGGGCGCGCAACGCGGACGCGGTCAACCACCTGGTCGCAGGCTGGACCGAGAGCCTCACCAAGGCCGAACTGGGCAGGATTCTTGGTGGGCAGGTCCCGTTTGGGCCTTTGAATACGATTGCCGACATCGCGGCCGATGCGCATGTGGCCAAAAGGGGCATGCTGGCGCAGGTACAAGGCCCCGAGCCATCACGAGAACCCTGGACTGTCGCCGCGAACCCCTTGCGGTTCGGGGCGCATGGCCACGGAACCCTCGGCGCCCCGCCAGCGCTGGGGGCGGACAACCGGATTCTTGACGACCTCGCCCGGCCCGCGGCAATGGACGCCACGAAAAAACGAAGCCTGCGCGACGCCTTTGGGCGTTTTGCCACCGGCGTGACGGTCGTGACGACGCGCCAGCCTGACGGCACGCCACGCGGGTTCACCGCCAACTCCTTTTCCTCGGTATCGCTTGATCCGCCCCTGCTGTTGGTGTGCATCGGCAAGGCGGCCCTGTCCTGTGATGTTTTTGCGCAATCGGATCATTTCACGGTCAATATCCTGGCTGACGACCAGAAGGATGTCTCGGGTCTTTTTGCCTCGCAATCTCCGGACAAGTTCGACCTGTCAAATTGGCGTCCGGATGCGCAGAACATGCCCGTGATCGATGGCTCTCTGGCCAGTTTCAGCTGTGCGCGACACAGGCTTGTGGATGCCGGCGATCACCTGATCCTGATTGGTCGCGTGCTGGATTTCTCGACGCGCGAGGGGCAACCGCTGGGGTATTACCGGGGGGCCTATTTCGACATCGGCCTGGACCGCGCGCTGACGGATGCCGCCGCGGCCGGCCGGGTGACCGTTGGCGCGGTCCTGGCGAACAAGGAAAAAATTCTGCTGGTATCGGAGGCGGATGGGCGCATCTCGGTCCCGGTTGCGCCGGCGACGTCCAATTCCGTCGACGGCATGATCGCCGATTTGACCGGAAAGGGGCTGACACCGGACCTGGCGCATCTCTATGCGGTTTACCAGATATCGAAAAGCGCTGCGCAGCGGATCATCTACCACGGAACCGTGCGCGGGGCGGCCCCGGAAGGCATGGCGTATTTCGAGCTCAACGCGCTTCCGCTGGAGCGTGTGACCGACGAGGCCGAACGCTCCATGCTGCGGCGCTACGCGCATGAAAATGCCCATGGCACCTTTGGTATCTATCACGGGACAGAGGTGGAGGGCGTTGTGCACACCCTTGCCGGGCACCGCAATTATCACGTCTGACAGGAGAGAATACATGCTTCCCGAATTGCGCAAGGTCGTTACCTTTGACGAGGACATCCACACCGAAGGGGGGCGCCCGTCTGACCCCGTGCTGCGCATGATCGGCGTGGCGGCCGTGGTTGCCAACCCCTGGGCCGGGCGCGGATTTGTCCAAGACCTGTCGCCGGAAATCCAGCGCATGGCGCCGGTGCTGGGCGAGATGCTGACACAGCGTCTGATCTCGCTGGCCGGGTCCGGGGACGCCATCGAGGCCTATGGCAAGGCCTGTATTTCGGGAACGAGTTGCGAGGTGGAGCATGCTTCGGCGTTGATCCACACGCTGCAATTCGGGAATTTCTACCGGGAGGCCGTCGGTGCCAAGAGCTATCTCGGGTTCACCAACACCCGCGGCCCGGCAAACACCCAGATCCAGATTCCGCTGATGGACAAGCACGATACCGGGCGGCGGTCGCATTACCTGACAGTTCAGTTCTCGATCTATGACGCGCCGGATGTGAACGAGCTTGTCGTCGCACTGGGGGCCGCGACGCGGGGCCGTCCGCACCACCGTATCGGGGACCGGTATTCCGACCTTGCCGCCCTGGGGCGGGATGTGAAAAACCCGGCGGGTGTCTGAGACGGAACCCGGCGCGGAGATGATCGCCCCAAAAAAGCGAAAAAAGCGATTCGAATGGTTAACGGTCATATGCCGCACGGCGAATCGGGGGGTGCCATGCGTACACCCCCGGTACACCCTGGGTGCACCGGCGGGACACGCGTCTTGACCAGCCGGCAATTGTTAACACAAGGGGCGCTGAAAACCTTAAGGCGGGGTTGATGTCGCAAAACGTGATTGGATGGCGCGCGTGCCCGGCTGAAACCCGAACCGCCGCCGATCCGGCACCAAAACAGGACAGGATGCGCGCGCGCCGGTCGCCGCCGGACACCCGGTGTGATCTATCCGATCACGCCCCGGTTTTCGCCGATCTGTCCGCGATGCAGCAGCAGGTGGTCGAGGATCACGCAGGCCATCATCGCCTCGCCGACCGGCACCGCGCGAATGCCGACGCACGGGTCATGGCGGCCCTTGGTGATGATCTCGGTGGCTTCGGCAGCAACAATAATGGTCTTGCGCGTCGTGAGGATCGAGCTGGTCGGTTTCACGGCAAACCGCACCACGATGTCCTGGCCGGTGCTGATGCCGCCGAGGATACCGCCGGCGTGGTTGGAGCTGTAGACCGGGCCACCCTGCCCCATGAAAATCTCGTCCGCGTTGGCCTCGCCGGTCAGCATGGCGGCGGACATGCCTTCGCCGATTTCCACGCCCTTGACGGCGTTGATGCTCATCATCGCGGCGGCGAGGTCGGTGTCGAGCTTGCCATAGATCGGCGCGCCCAGACCCGCGGGAACGCCGCGCGCCACCACTTCGACGATGGCCCCGACCGAGCTGCCGGATTTGCGCAGGCCGTCGAGATAGGCGGCCCAGGTGTCCGCCGCCTGTGCGTCGGGGACCCAGAACGGATTCTGTTCGATCTGTGCAGGGTCGAACCGGGCGCGGTCGATGGCGTGTTCGCCCATCTGCACCATGTAGCCGCTGATCTGCACGTCCGGGGCGATGGCCTTGATCGCCTCGCGGGCAAGACCGCCGGCGGCAACGCGCGAGGCGGTTTCGCGGGCCGAAGACCGCCCGCCGCCGCGATAGTCGCGGACCCCGTATTTCTGATGATAGGTGATGTCGGCATGACCGGGGCGGAACTTGTCCTTGATGTCGGAATAATCCTTGGAGCG
>CAYGNE010000016.1:0-34900 GCA_964351155.1 uncultured Rhodobacterales bacterium
AACAGGTTTAGGATCGATCGCTGACTGACCATCGCGTTGTAGTTGAAATCCTGCTCGAGCCCTTCCCAGAGTTTCATCGAAAACTCATAGAATGGCTCGTTTCCCGGCAGCAGATAGTTCGACCGGATGATCGTGGTGTTGCGCCCGATATTGCCCGAGCCGAGCCAGCCTTTTTCCAGAACGGCAACGTTGGTTACTCCGAATTCCTTCGCGAGATAATAGGCTGTGGCCAACCCGTGCCCGCCGGCGCCGACGATGATCACGTCGTATTCCGGTTTGGGATCGGGTTCACGCCAAACCGGTTTCCAGCCCTTGTTCCCGGTCAGTCCTTCCCTGAAAATCTTGAAGGCGGAATATCGCATTGCAGGCTCTTTCGATTCTGTTTCGTCAAGTTTCTGCTTATTTTGGGAACTGGACTTTCCTGAAAAAGAAGCTTTCTATCCTGTTATGGACGGAATTGGTGCAGACATACGGACGAGACGGATCGGCATTCTGCCGATCAAGGGCTTCGCGCTTATGTCCTATGCATCTACTGTAGAGCCGTTTCGCGCGGCGAACCTGCTCAGCAGGCGGCCATTGTACAACGTGCTACACGTCGGAACGGATCTTCGGCCTGTGCAAAGCTCGGGTGCGGCGGTGGTGGTGCCGGACTGCACGATGGCTGACGTGAAAAAGCTGGATTACCTGTTTGTTGTCGCGGGGGGCGATCCGGTATCGTTTCGGGATCGGAAGTTATTCAACTGGCTGGTCCGGTTGACCCGGTCGGGGGTGCGTCTGGGCGGAGTTTCAGGCGGACCGGTCATCCTGGCGCGTGCCGGGGTGATGGCGCGACGCCGCATGACCGTGCACTGGGAACATGCCGAAGCGCTGGCAGAGATGTCTCCCGAACTTCTGATCGAGCGAACGCTTTATGTAATTGACCGCGACAGGGTCACTTGCGCGGGTGGAACGGCGCCGATGGACCTGATGCATGCATTGATTTCGGATCACCATGGCGCGCCCTTTGCGCGGTTGGTCAGTGACTGGTTTCTACATACCGAGGTGCGCCCGCCTGTAGGACCGCAGCGCGGCGGGTTGATCGCGCGGGTTGGGTCAACAAATGCTGCGATACTGGATGCGGTGAAGGCGATGGAAAGCCACGTTGCCGATCCGATCTCGCTTGGTGATTTGGCGACCGTATCGGGTGTATCCAAGAGGCAGTTGAACCGGTTGTTCGTCGAGAATCTGAATCGCCCGACGATGCGGTATTATCGCGAAATCAGGTTGGATAAGGCATTAAATTTACTGCAAAATTCACCGCTGTCTCTCACCGAGATCGCGCTGGCAACCGGGTTTGCCAACTCGTCTCATTTTTCGCGGGTTTTTTCCGAGCATTTCGACCGTCCGCCGTCGCGATTCAGGTGATGGCTTGTATTGGCTTGTGGTTGGAGCGTAGCGTTCTGGCCAAATCACGAGGTGAAAAATGCACATTCTTGTCCTGCAACACGCACGAGCCGAGCATCCGGGAATCCTGCGGAAATTCCTGACCGAGGACGGACATAGCTGGGATGCAGTCGAATTGGATGAAGGCGAGCGCCTTCCCCCGATCGATGGATATGACGCGCTTTGGGTGATGGGCGGGCCAATGGACGTATGGCAAGAAGAGGCGCACCCGTGGTTGATAGAGGAGAAGGCCTTTATCCGCGATGCGGTTGAAGGCAAGGGGTTGCCATATCTGGGATTATGCCTGGGCCACCAGTTGCTGGCCGAGGCGCTTGGGGGCGATGTAGGACCGTCAGAAACGCCCGAAATCGGGGTGAAGGACGTACAGCTTACCGAAATCGGCGCGACCGGCGTGCTGTTCGACGGGTTGCCGGAAAAGTTGGGGTGTCTACAGTGGCACAGTGCCGAAGTGAAACGGTTGCCGCCGGGGGCCCAAGTCCTCGCCACATCGCCGGACTGCGCGGTCCAGGCCATGAACTGGGGCCCGCGGGCCTATTCCCTGCAGTTTCACATTGAGACCGAAGCCGACACGGTAGCCAGTTGGGCAGCGATTCCCGAATATGCGCAGGCGCTGGAGCAGGCGATGGGCGCGGGGGGCGCCGAGCGCTTGGCGCAGGACTATTCCGACCGGTTGCATCAATTCAACGCAAGCGCCGAACGGCTGTATATCAACTGGTTGCAAACAGCGGCGCAGACCTGATCGCGGTCAGGTTTCCGCAGCCCGGGTCAAGGAAAGCCGTGCGGTTTCCAGATGCCCCTTCATTAGGTTCGCGGCACGTTCCGGTTCTCTGGACCGGATTGCGTTGAGGATTTGCCTGTGCTGCGAGTTGTATTGCGAAATGATCTGATCATTCAGGGTGAGATGCCGCATGCGTGTCCATTCATTCTGACTCCGCACAGAGGTAATCTGGTCGATAATCCAGACCAGCAACCCGTTGCGCGTGCACTCGACGAGCTTGCGGTGAAACTCCGTATCCGTTTCCGCGAACTTTATCGGATCGGATGCGCTTTGCTCCATCCGGGTGCACAAAGCGTCGAGCTTGTCGAAATCGTCGCGGCGCCCATGCAGTACTGCGAGGCGGCAAATATGCGGTTCCAGCGCAAACCGTGTGTCCATCAGTTCGAGAGGGTTTGCGTTCTCAATTGCCGTGGTTACGTCGTTTTGAGGGACATGTACCACATATGTGCCACTTCCCGGGCGAATCGCGACGAACCCTTCCTCTGACAGTCGGTTCAGAGCCTCGCGAATCGTGCCCCGAGCCACGCCATAGGTTGCCGCCAGCTGTCGTTCTGGCGGCAATCTGTCGTTCAATTGCAGGATTCCTTTTGAGATTTCCCGCCGCAACAGGGTAGCGATATCGGCCGCACCAAGCTTTCGGTCCCCTTGACTCATTCCGGTGTCTCCATGCATTTTTGGTCCAAATATAAACCAATATTGGTGTAGATGGCGGAGATATTCATTTTTTGGACCAAAGCTGGTTGACTTTCGCTGTGCCAAAGAAAAGTATTGTTGTGTGAGGCCGACTTGGAATCGCCCAGCCTGAGCTGCGATCCGACTGACAGTGGGGATAATTGAATGGCGTTTCCGAAGCATGCCGAATTCCTGATAATCGGGGCTGGCATCCACGGGCTTTCGACCGCATGGCGGCTTGCCGACCGGCTCGTGGCCGCTGGGGAAAAGACTGAAGGCCGCATAGTTGTTCTGGACAAGTCCGGTATAGCGTCGGGAGCATCCGGTATAGCCTGTGGAGTCGTTCGGAACAACTATTTCCAACCGGCAATGCGCCGTCTGATGGCGCATTCGGTAAGTGTATGGGAAAGTGATCCCGAGGCGCTGAGCTATCACCCGGTCGGTTATATGCAGATTTCGTCGGAGTCGATGCGCGCCGATGTCGGCTCCATTTTCGAGCAACAACAGGCCATTGGATACGAGAGCGTATTCGTCGAGGGTGCCGAGGCATCGGACGCCTATATGAAAAACCTGTTCAGCGATTGGCAGGCACGAGGGATCACCAGCGTTCTGCATGAAAAGCGCGGCGGGTATTCCAACAATACCAAGTCAATGTACGGCATCGCCAAGAAGGCCGAGGATCGTGGCGTTCGGATCATCACCGGGGTGACGGTTAAGGGACTGAACAGCGAAAGCGGCTCTTCTTCGGTCAAATCGGTCGAAACCGATCGTGGCACCATTTCATGTGATCGGCTGATCGTCGCCCCTGGTCCATGGGCTCGTGATTTCTGGAACATGCTCGACATGCCCAGGCAGATCACGGTCAAGGGTCTGGACGGGTCCATTCACGAAGACGTGGACATGTGGCGCTTCTGGCAACTGGAAGAGGGCGTGTTGCAACTGCCTCCGGAAACTCTGCAGACCAATGATGGCAATGTGCCGCCGGTGATCCACGTGGATACGGACGCACCGCTGCATTCCTGTGTCGACGGTTCTCTGATCACCGATCAGATGTGGGGCATCTACTACAAGCCCGACTGGCATTTTGGCGGTATTCAGGGCGGTGCCAGCCCTTACAAGGTGGAAACACCGGTGGATCAGGTGGCAATCGACCCTTACGGCCCGTCCAGCCCGGAATTCGTGGCGTCAGATGATTTTGCGCATATGTGGGTGTCCGCGCTGGTGCATTGTCACAAGCGCTTCGAAGGCATGATGGGCAAGTATCATCGCGAAGCAAGTGGCGGCATTGGTTGCTTCACCGCGGATAGTTTCCCGGTCTTCGACCACTTCCACGACAATGCGACGCTGATTGCGGACTCCAATCACGGTTGGAAGATGCTTGGTGTAGGACATCTGATTGCCGATGAAGTCCTCGGTGAGCAGCAGGAGTTGCTCGAGCCATTCCGGTTTGCGCGGTTTGAAAAAGGAGACCTGCATCCGGTGTCAAACAGCCCCTATCCTTGGAGCTGACCAAATATTTCAGGCAGAGGGACGCCTCTGCACATAACAGGGAGAAGAACAGTGGCAGAAACAGACCTAGAGAAATTCGTGGAAGCGCCCGGGCGCGAAGAAAAGATCAGGCAGGTCCGCGAGATGATCGACGCAAAAGGGATCGAGTATCTCTATCTGCAATTCGTCTCGGTCACCGGCAAGATCATGGGCAAGGGTATTCCCTCGGATCACTGGGAAAGCGTTGCCAAGAAGGGTTTCCAGCTGGTCTATGGCGCGACGGTCAACCTGTTCACAGACCGCTCCGGCAACTACCTGGGTTATGGTCCCGAAGCGGCCGAACTGATTGGTATTCCCGAGCCGGAAACCTTCATGCAGTTGCCTTGGGCACCGACCATTGGTCGGTTCTACTGCACCCTTTTTCGCAATCGCGAAGAAAAGAAAGACCCGGGCGGATATCTGACATCGGATTGCCGCGGGAACCTGCGCCGGATGCATGATGAGTTCACCAAGAAACATGGAACCAAGCTGCGCATTGGCACCGAGCCGGAAATGATGTGGCTCAAGTACGACGAGAACGGCAAGCCGCGCGACGGGTATTCCAAACCCTATTGCTATCACATCGACCAGTTCGAGAGTCTGCGTCCGGTGTCGATGCAGGTGATCCGTTATGCCCGCAAGATGGGCCTGGACATGATCCAAGGCGATCACGAGGACGCACCGGGGCAACTGGAACTGAACTGGATGTTCGATGACGTGTTGCGCAACGCGGACCGTCTGACCACCTACCGTCAAATCTGCGCACAAGTGGCGCGCGAGAACGGCATCTTTGCCTGCTTCATGACCAAGCCCTTCATGGGCGTTTCGGCTTCGGGTTGCCACCACAACATGAGCCTGTGGCGCGGTGGTGAAGACGAATTCGTGCGCACGGGCAACGACCCGGATGACCTTCCGGGCATGCCTGACAACTACATGTATGTGAAGGGCGGCGAGAACACGTTCATGCCGGACGATGACGACCCTCAGATGCCAGGCAAAGAAGGTCTGAAGGCGATCGGTGGCGTTGTGCACCACCTTCAGGCACTGACCGCCATCGGCTGTTCGACCGTAAACTCCTATCGCCGCCTCTGGGACACGGGATTCTGGGCGCCGGTCTTTGCCGATTGGGGATTCCAGAACCGGACGACAGGTCTGCGGGTCTCGGCGCCGGGCCGGTTCGAATACCGATCGGTCGACTCGATGGTGAACCCGTATCTGATGGGCAGCACGCTTTTGGCGGCGATGGATGACGGGCTGGAAAACAACCTCGATCCGGGCGAACCGGAAGAGCGCAACATCTACGAAGCCATCGAAGCCGGCAAACAGGTCAAGAAGCTGCCGATGAGTTTGGGCGAAGCACTTGATCATCTGTCCGGAAGCGAAGTCGTCAAGCGTGGCATGCCCGGCGAGATGTACCGACTGTTTGATGAATACAAGCGAGACGAGTTTGCCCGCTTCATGTCGACCGTGACCGAATGGGACAACGAAACCTACATGGAATGTCTGCCGTAACGGGCGAGCCTTCATGTCGATGACAAACCTGAGGTGCGGAACATCCGCGCCTCAACGAAACCCTTAACTCCAAAGGAGCAAACGCCATGTGCGGAATTGCCGGCCTTATTCACAAAGGCAAGAGTTCCAACGTCGGGGGCGAAATGACCGCGATGTTGCAAGCGCTCAAACATCGAGGACCGGACAGCACCGGATATGCGGTCTATTCAAAAGGCCGCGCCCCCGAAGAATACATCATGCGGGTCAAGGTGGCCGAGGCTGAAGACCGCGCCGTCGGTCACGGCGTTCACAAGCTGATCGCCGACCGGATTGCCCGCGTGGACGCTATCCTTGAAGAGCATGGCGCGGTGGTGATCTCCAAGGACGCGCCGCAGGAGTATGCGCTGCGTTATGTTCTGACCCATGACGGTGATACCGCTGCGATGGCAACGCACATCGAAGAGGACAAGGGGACCGAGATCCTTTCCATGGGCAACGGTCTGGAACTGATCAAGGATCTGGGCGATGCAAGTGTCGTGGCCGCGGCTTATGGGTTGAACAGTTTCACTGGCACCCACGGGATCGGGCACACAAGGATGGCCACGGAATCGGACGTGGACATCAAATCTGCGCACCCATACTGGGCCTTCCCCTATAATGACATCAGCGTCGTTCATAACGGCCAGATCACGAACTACTGGATCATGCGCCGCCAGATGGAGCGCAAGGGTCACCGGTTCATGTCCAATTGTGACAGTGAACTGCTGGCAGTTTATACAGCCCACAATCTGGCCAATGGCATGTCGCTGGAGGACAGCCTGCGCCAGTCGATCGATGAGATCGACGGGGTTTTTACCTACCTGGTCGCGACCAAGGATCAGCTGGGTATGGCCAAGGACACGATGGCGGCCAAACCGCTGGTCCTCTACGAAAGCGACGATCTTATCGCGATGGCCAGCGAAGAGGTGGCAATTCGCGCGATCCTTCCGCAGGAAATTGACACGTATGACCCTTATGATGAGGAGGTCCGGGTATGGCAGGCGTAACCGACGCTGAACTCAAGGCGATGACGCAGGACGAGCGCGTGAAGGCGCTCGGAATGACGACAGAGCAATTGACCGGCAAATCGCTTTATGTGGAATTCGATCCGGACGCCGACGAGCGGCTGACTTATCCCTGGGCGCCGGAGGTCGATTTCAACAAACGTACCGAGATCGACACGGACGACATGACCACGACCGAAGTGAATGCCAAGGTCCGGGATCTGATGAATGAAGGCTATGGAACGATTGTTCTGAAGAATCCGCGTGGCAAGCATTCGCTCGGTGTCGGCATCCTGAGCCGCCTGAACCTGATTATCGAAGGGTCAGTCGGCTATTTTGGCGTCGGTTTGATCGACGGACCGAATGTTCGGATCACCGGCCGCGTCGGCTGGTCTTGTGCGGAAAACATGATGGCCGGGACTGTTATCGTGGAAAAGAACGCGGGTTCGACCTTTGGCGCAGCCATTCGTGGCGGTGACCTTGTTTGCAAGGGCTCGGTCGGGTCACGGACTGGAATTGACCAGAAGGGCGGCACGATCATTGTGGGCGGAGATACCGGCGCCCTGTCAGGCTTCATGATGCAGAGGGGTCGCATGGTGGTCTGTGGCAACGCGGGCAAGAACCTGGGCGACTCGATGTATGACGGTACGATTTTCGTCGGTGGCGAAATCAGGTCATTGGGCGTGGACGCCGTGCCCGCAGAACTGACCGATCTCGACAAGAAATGGCTGACCCGAAAACTGGTTCAGTACGGGCTCATGCCTGACAAGGGTGTTGATCATTTCACCAAGGTCGTCGCGGGGAAACAGCTGTGGAACTACGACAACCTCGAACCCAACGAAAAGAAAATTGTTCTCTAAGTCACCGGAAAGGACCTGACAAATGGCTGACGGCGACATGCCCAAGAAAAAACCGCTTGATCGCGATGTGAACCGCATCGGCGACAGCTTCATCTTCCCGCCAAGGGTGATGGACGACATCCACATCAAGTCCGAGCTTGGCCGCTATCGGATGCGCGGGTTTTCCCTATTCAAGAAAATTCCGCACTGGGACGACCTGACCTTTCTGCCCGGTACGCTCACGCGTTTCGTCATCGAAGGTTACCGCGAAAAGTGCGAAACCAAAACGGTGATCGGCCCACGGGCCAAGCGCCCACTGGAACTGGACATTCCGATCTACATCACCGGGATGAGTTTTGGCGCGCTGAGTTATGAAGCCAAAACCGCGCTGGCGCGCGGGGCGACCATGGCAGGCACTGCAACCTGTTCCGGTGAAGGCGGGATGATCCCGGATGAACGTCGGTTCAGTTCCAAATGGTTCTATCAGTGCATCCAGTCGCGCTATGGTTTCAACCCGAACCACCTCGTTCTGGCAGATGGTTGCGAATTCTTTATCGGTCAGGGCTGCAAGGTCGGACTTGGCGGGCACCTGATGGGGCAGAAAGTGACCGACCAGGTCGCCGAAATGCGGTCCCTGCCCGCGGGCATCGACCAGCGGTCTCCTGCGCGTCACCCCGACTGGCTGGGTCCGGACGACCTGGCGTTGAAGATCCAGGAGATCCGCGAAGCCACCGACTGGCAGATTCCAATCCAGCTCAAGCTGGGCGCGGCGCGTGTCTATGATGACGTGCGAATGGCCGTGAAATGTGATCCGGACAGCATTTACATCGATGGTATGGAGGGCGGAACCGGTGCCGGTCCGCACTTGGCAACCGAAGATACCGGTGTGCCCGGCATGGCGGCTATTCGTCAGGCACGCAAGGCCATCGACGATCTGGGCAAGCGTGGGGAAATCAGCCTGATTTATGCGGGCGGTATCCGCAACGGCGCTGATGTGGCCAAGGCCATCGCGCTGGGCGCCGATGCCATTGCGATTGGTCATTCGGCGATGATGGCGTTGAACTGCAACAAGGATATTCCAGAAGCGAACTACCCGGAGGAGATCGGTGCCGATCCCGGCTATTGCTATCATTGCCACACGGGCCGCTGCCCGGTTGGCGTGGCCACACAGGACCCGGTACTGCGCGAGCGCCTCGATCCGGATGCGGCGGCCGAGCGGGTTTACAACTTCCTGCACACGCTGACCATTGAGGCGCAGCTGTTTGCCCGCGCCTGTGGCAAGACCCACATCCATTCGCTTGAACCGGAAGACCTGGCTGCCTTGACAATGGAAGCCAGCGCAATGGCCGGCGTACCGCTTGCAGGCACCAGCCACACGGTTGGGGTTGAAGACTATCACCATCTTTAAGGAGACCTGAGAAATGGCTGGAACACAGTACCGCGGGTCCGAGATCAAGGATGTCGACCAGTTTCTGAAAGATGCCGACGGGCTGCAGTCCGAACGCGAAAAGGAAATCGGTCAACATATCGGGTACCGCTATGACGTGAACCTCGTACCCGACTATGACCGGATCACGCCCTTCCTGACCAAATACATGGAAGTCATGGGCTGGGACGATCTGAACTGGCTCGAAGACGTTCACATGGGGTATGAAGAAGGCATGCCTGCCGTCTTTGACCGCAACAACAATGGTTGGGTGCGAATCCCGGACACGATCGAATTGCCAGACAACCAGCAGGACCGCGACATGATCGCACGGGAATTGTTGCTGAAATTCCAGATGTCGGATCGCCATCCACTTGCTATGCTCAGAAAAGCTTACATGAAGTTCTGAGGATCCTATGGCGCGTCCGCTTGAGATTGCCTGTCTGCAAACCCGGCCAATGCCGGATTTCGCGGCAGCGTTGGAAGAAGCGTTGCCCCTGGCACATGCTTCGGTTCAGGCGGGCGCGCAGTTTCTGTTTCTTCCCGAGTATTGTGGTGGGCTTGTCTGCGAAGGGGCCAAATTGACCCCGCCGGCGACTGCAGAGCGGGATCACCCGGTGCTGTCAGCGTTTCGCGACTTTGCCGCTGAACGGCAGGTTTGGGTGATGTTGGGATCAGTGGCTGTGAAAGGCCCCGATGGCCGGATCGTCAATCGCGGCTATGTGCTGGATGACACCGGCGCAATCCAAAGCAGCTACGACAAGATTCACATGTTCGACATCCAGGTTTCGGAATCCGAAATCTACCGCGAGAGCGCGGTGGTCTCCCCCGGGGCGCGGGCTGTGGTCGTCGATACTCCGTTTGGCCGGATTGGGCATACGATATGCTATGATCTGCGGTTTCCGCATCTATATCGCGATCTGGCGCAGGCTGGGGCCGAGATCATCTGCGCGCCGGCGGCCTTTGTCAAAAAGACCGGCGAGGCACACTGGCACGTCCTCAACCGCGCACGGGCCATCGAGAACGGTGTTTTCATGGTGTCCCCCTGCGCGATTGGCCCGGTTCCGGGTGGCGGTGAAAGTTACGGTCACAGCCTCGTGGTCAACCCGTGGGGCGAAGTTCTGGCAGATGGCGGCGATTTGGCCGGGCTGGTTCAGGTCACTGT
Source organism: uncultured Rhodobacterales bacterium (assembly GCA_964351155.1). Lineage (GTDB taxonomy): Bacteria > Pseudomonadota > Alphaproteobacteria > Rhodobacterales > Rhodobacteraceae > CAYGNE01. The sequence continues at coordinate 10,385 of CAYGNE010000016.1, forward strand.
AGATTTGGATGAGGTCGCGGAAGCCCGCGCGCGCATTCCCAGTCTGAGCCATGACAGGCCCTTCAGATCCGCCTCTCTATCGGAAAAGGTCGTGGCATGAGTTCTGTGTCCGCGTTGCTGGGAGAAAGCTATTCGGAACATCCTCTGCGAGCGAAGTTCCTCAAATGGCAATGCCGTACGCGGCAGATGATGATGCGCGAAGGGCAGGGGCGTCCCGATGCTTCGATAACGCCCGACGTTTATCTGCCAGGAATGGATAAACCGCTTGGTGGGATCATCACGATCCTGAACAAACAGCCCAGTTATTCTGTCACACCTGAGTTGCAGCACATGGCCCGCAAGACCCATGATCCGGCGCAACGGCGGGATCAGGCGCTTCAGTTTTTTTCGGCAACATACTACCAGAAGCACACCGAGTTCTCCGATATCCTTACGGCGACGTTCCCGCCGGGGTCCCCGGGTGCTGCGGCAATCCGGTCGGCGAAAACCTGTCGGCTGGTGTTCGAAGCTTATGCGCAGCGTTTCGAATTGGCGTGCCGGGTCTGGAAACTGACGGAAAAGAATTTGCTGCATAAAAGCACGATGGCCCATAACCGGTTGTTCAACCCGACATTACCGGTCGACACGATCGTTCTCGGCTTTGAGCCGGACTGGTCCAAATGTTCTGCTACGCCGTGACCGGCATTCACCCTACTGCGATTTGGCGTGATAGCGTTTCCGCTGTGCGCTGGCATCCAGAAGCCAGTTCTCCACAATCGTGCGTTCGTTGAATCCAGGGCTGTCTTCCGCCTGCAACAGGTAGTAGCCGTCATCGGTCTGAACGTTAAGCTGGCCCAGCGGGCGGACCAGTTCGCCACGCTCAATCAGGTGATCAACCAGATGCCCCCAACCCAGGGCGACCCCCAACCCGTCGACCGCGGCCTGAATGGCCAGCGGGTAGGTGTTGAACAAGGCCGCCTGATCAATTGCCGGATCGGTGATGCCCGAATGTGAAAGCCAACTGGCCCAATCCATCCATTCGGGGTGGCGACTGGAAACGCCGATGAGGTCTTGCTTGGGCAGGTCGGTGGGCGATTGAATATTGCGTCGTTTGCGATACCCGGGTGAGCAGACCGGAAAGACAGTTTCTCCGAACAACAGCCGGCTGGTGTAACCCGGCCAGCGTCCGCTGCCACGCAGGATGGACAGGTCGATATTGTCTGCCAGACACTCCTCGTCGCTGTCAGAGGCGACAAGCATGATCTTGACGTGTTTGTTGGTGGCGTTGAATTTCCGCAGGCGGGGCATCAGCCACAGTGCTGCGACAGAGTTTGTCGCGGCAAGGGTAACCGCGTTTCCCTTGTGATTGGTGTGCATGTCGCGCGAAATCTGGCGGATGGCCTCGATTGCCGGGGCAATCCGCGCCAGCAAGGCCTGACCCTGTGGTGTCAGGTGGATTGACCTGTGGCGGCGCAAGAACAGAGGTGTGTCGTAATGCAGTTCCAGAAGGCGCACCTTGCGCGATATCGCGGTTTCACTGACATTCAGTTCACGCGACGCAGCGGCGAAACTTTCGCAGTTGGCCGCCGACTCGAAGGCCAGGAAATAGTCCAGAGGCGGCAGGGTGGAGTTGTTGCCCGGCATGTTTTTCCATCCTTCCCGACCGATCAGCAACGCCATGGTTCGGTTGAAGTCACAATTTTGGCGCCCGCAATCTTGAACGCAAGAGGAGAGCGAGCCCGGAACACATTGATCAGAACACATTTTTTATGCCAAGGCACGAAATTTTTGAGGCAAAAGCACTAATTTCTCTATGCAGAAATTCGGCGACTTCCTGCGACAATGCGCCCGCGCGAGGCGCACGAATCCTCGCGGTCAGAAAACAACCAACCAACGGGAACCGATATGACAATGAAAGCTACACTTGCTGCTGCCGCGCTGGCGCTGACGCCCGCAACGGGGGCATTTGCCGCCGACAGCAGTGACCCGATCATCATTCCAATCCACAACTGGTCATCGCAGATCGTGATGAGCCACGTGGTGGGCCAGATATTCGAAAGCATGGGAAACAGCGTCGAATTCGTGACCACGGATTCACAGGCTGTGTATGAGTCGGTCCGCCTGGGGGACGTGACGCTGGAACTGGAAGTCTGGGAAGGCGCGTTTGGAGCTTCGTTCCGGGAGGCCCTCGAGAAGGGTGGTTTACATGATGCGGGATCGCATAATGCCGTGACCCGAGAAGACTGGTGGTATCCTATGTGGACCAAAGAAGCCTGCCCGGGGTTGCCCAGTTGGGAGGCGCTGAATGACTGCGCGGCGGTGTTCGCCACGCCGGAAACCGGAGACAAGGGCCGGTTCCTTGGCGGGCCGGTTGACTGGCTCAAACACGATCAGGAGAGGGTCGAAGCGCTAAACATGAACTTTGTCGTCGTCAATGCCGGGTCTGCAGCAGCCCTCTGGGCCGAGGTCGGTTCCGCCGAGGCCGACAAGCGCCCGGTCGTGATCTTCAACTGGACACCAAATTTTGCTGAAGCGGTCTGGCCCGGTGAATTTGTTGAATTCCCGGCCTGGGAAGATGGCTGTGACACAGACCCGGCCGTTGGCCCCAATCCCGACGCCACGTATGACTGCGGAAATCCGGCAACCGGTTACCTGAAAATCGCGGCATGGGACGGGATGAAGGAAAAATGGCCCGCCGCCTATGACACATTGACCCAGATTTCATTCACCAACCCGCAGATCGCCGAAATGGCCAAGCTTGTGGATGTCGATGATATGGAGCCCGAAGATGCCGCTGCCGAGTGGCTGGAAGCCAACGAGGACGTCTGGAAAAGCTGGACACAGTAAACAGATGCCACTCTGTTAAATTTGGCCCCGTCCGGTATCGTCTGGGCGGGGTGCACTTGCAAAGGCGGGCAAATGGGCAACAATCAATCGGTCATCTCCTGCAAGAATGTCTGGAAACTTTTTGGTGCGAGGCCAGAGAGCTATCTGGCTTCAATGCCGTCCGGTCGGAGCTTTGACGAAATCAGAGCAGACGGTTACATCGCGGCGGTTCACGATGTTTCGCTCGACATCGCAAAAGGCGAAATGCTGGTCATTATGGGGCTGTCGGGATCGGGGAAGTCAACGCTGGTCCGCTGCATGTCGCGCCTGATCGATATCACCGGTGGCGAGGTGATCGTCGAAGGCCAGAACATCATGGAACTCAGTGAGAAAGAGTTGATTGACCTGCGCCGATCAAAGATGGGCATGGTGTTCCAGAGTTTCGGTCTGTTGCCGCACCGGACGGTGCTGGAGAACGTGGCCTTTCCGCTGGAAATGCGTGGACAGGACCGGCACGACCGGCGCGAACGCGCGATGGAAGTGGTCAAGCTGGTCGGGCTCGAAGGCAGAGAAGAATACTTCCCGCGCGAGTTGTCCGGCGGACAACAGCAGCGCGTCGGCATCGCCCGATCCCTCGCAATCGAACCGGATATCTGGTTTCTTGACGAACCGTTCTCGGCGTTGGACCCTTTGATCCGGCGTGAGATGCAGGACGAGTTTTTGCGGCTTCAGGAGATGTTGGGCAAGACGATCGTGTTCATTACCCATGATTTCGACGAAGCTCTCCGCCTCGCAGATCGCATCGCCATCATGAAGGACGGCGCTGTCGAGCAATGCGACACACCGGACCAGATCGTGTTGAACCCGGCCACGGAGTATGTCGGAAAGTTCACCGAAGAAATCGAAAAAGCACGTGTGGTGCATGCCTCTGTTCTGGCCGGACCGGTCAACGGGGTCGTGCCCGAAGGCATGCCTGTCGCCGGGCGTGCCACGATCCGCGATCTCGCAAGGCAATTGGTGAACGACACGCGTGACAAGTTGCCGGTCGAAGATTCCAAGGGCAACCTGATCGGTGTGCTGGATCGGCAGAGCGCGCTGAACGTATTGCTGGGTGATGACTGATGGCGATGAGCGCGGCAGATAGCGTCGTCGCGAGAACGCAGCAAATGACCCGCCCAACGGTGGCTCTTCTGCTGCTGGCGGCGGCCGGTCTCCTGGCGATGGTCAAGCCCGTCCTGCCTGATTTTCTGATCCGTGTACCGGAATGGGCGGTGCTGCCATACGATGTTTGGCTGCAGGCGATTTTCGATTTCATCAAGGATGACCTGGGCCTGATCCATGTGACGCGGGGGATTGCCGCGGCACTGGAGTGGTTGCTGGATATCACCGCGAACCTGCTCTACGGCAAGCGTCGCTGGCCAAATATCGGGCCGATTCCGTGGACGGCAATTGCGGCCGCCGCCGCTGTTGTCGGGTATTGGCTTGGCGGCTGGCGCATGGCTTTGCTGGCCGGCGGAACTTTTGTCTGGACGGCGCTGATCGGGCAGTGGGATCTGGCGATGAAGACCATGTCGGTCATTGTCGTCGCGGCTCCACTGGCTTTTCTGCTCGGATTGTTCCTGGGTATTCTGGCGTGGCGGTCGGTGCGGTTTGACCGGTTTTTGCAACCGTTCCTTGGCGTGTTGCAGACCCTGCCGTTTTTCACCTATCTTCTTCCCGCAGTTATTTTTTTCAAGGTCGGACCGACAGCCGGATGTGTGGCGACGATCGTTTTTGCGATGCCGCCGATGGTGCAGATGACAGCGCTTGGCCTGAAGAAAGTACCGGATGCCATCGTCGAGAGTGGCCACATGAGCGGATCCACGCGCTGGCAGATGTTGCTGCATGTCTACCTGCCTGCCGCACGAACCGAGATTCTGGTTGGTCTCAATCAGGTCATCATGCTGTGTCTGGCGATGGTGGTTCTGACGGCGTTTATCGGTATGCCGGGACTGGGGGCGAAACTGTTGGCGCTGATGAACTCGCTGAAACTTGGCCGGAGTTTCGAGATCGGCGTGACGATCGTGCTTCTGGCGGTGATGTTGGACCGTTTGTCCAAAGCGTGGGTGGTCAAGCAGCCCGAGCATTTTGAACGTGACACACCTTGGTGGAAACGGCATTTCTTTTTGCTGGCCGGGATCGGCGCCTTTACATTGTTCGTGCTGCTGGCGCAATTCGTGCAGGTGTTCGATCACATCACGCGCAAGCAGGACCTGTCGGTCGGCAAGGAAATCGATGACGTGATCAAGGCCTTGCTAAACGTAGGTTGGATCAAGTCGACAACCGAATGGTTGCGCTGGTTCCTGATCACGTGGGTTCTGATCCCGTTTCGCAATGCGCTGCTGTGGCTGCCGATGGCGACCGTGGTCTTGGCGGTCGCCGCGCTGGGCTATCTGGTTGGCGGTCGACGCTCGGCTCTGATTGCCGGAGGGTTCTTTGCCATCATCGGTCTGACGGGTTGGTGGGACCGCTCGATCATCACGCTCTACGCGGTGTCAGGTGCCGTGGTTCTTGCGATCCTGATCGGGCTGCCTCTGGGCGTAGCCGCAGCGAGGGACGAGAAATGGGCGCGGCCGATTATCCTGATCTGCGACACCGCGCAGACATTCCCCAGTTTCATCTATCTGATCCCGGCGATCATGTTGTTTGGTGTCAATGACGTGGCGGTGATCTTCTCGATCCTGGTTTTCGCAACGGTGCCGCTGATGCGGTACACGATCGAGGGGCTACGTGGGGTTCCGGAGGAGTTGCTCGAGGCGGCGGACATGTCCGGTGCAACACGCAATCAAAAGCTCTGGAATGTACAATTGCCATTGGCGCTGCCAATCATGGCGGTGGGTTTCAACCAGGCGATCCGGTTTGCTTTTTTCATGGTGATCATTGCGGCCTTTATCGGCACCCAGGATCTGGGTCAGGAACTCCAGAAAACCCTGGCTGGTAATCAGCTTGGCAAGAACTTTGTCCTTGGAATGTGTGTTGCCCTGATGGCGCTGGTGTTTGATCACATCATCATGCGCTGGGCGAAGGATCGCAAAACAGCATTGGGGATCGATTGATGCTGGTACGCCCCGTTTTCGAAACGCCTTACGAGCGCAAGGGAATAGTGACGCCGGGGATGCCGATCCTGCCTCATGGTGTCGAGCGATATCCGGTACCGGGTGGGGGGTCGCGTGCGGTGCAGGTGATGAAAGGCGATGAAATATCGATCCTTGACCGCGAAGGGTTGCAACCCGGTGAATTGGTGTTCTTTGGCCCTGACGGCGTATCCGATGCGGGGATGCTGGGGTCAGCCGGCAATGGCGCGCCGACGGGCATTCAAAAGGTGCTGGGAAATGGCTCGCGTTCTGGCGCAAAAGTCCTGCGTGCGCTGGATGCGGCGGGCTTCGACCTTGGACGGGGCGAAGCGATCGGCATCTTCTCCGAAAGTTCGCGGCCAGGCGATATGGCGAGTTTCCACGCCCAAAGCGATGGTCTGCTGATTGTTGCCGCAGTGGGCGGGCCAATGCGCCCCGATGAACAGAACCCGCCAACCGAACTGATCCTGTACATCCGCCGAGCCGACCCCATGGAAGGCAAGCGGGATATCGGCCCACCTGATCCCTTGGCTGATCCTCTGGAGGATATCAATATCCAGCCAGGGCAGGCGCAGACTTATGAGGTCAAGAAGGGTGAATACGTCCAGGTCGTCGACGTGAAAGGACGGGAATGCTCGGATTTTCAGGCCTTTTCCCGGCGGGCGCTGGACAAGGGGCTGGAACGCGAGATCGACCCGACCACCACCCGGGCGCTGATGGGCTCATTGTACCCGATGCCGGGGATCTTTTCGAAATTCTGGACGGTTGATCAGGAACCGCTCTTGGAGGTGATCCAGGACACTTGCGGACGGCACGACACCTTCGGGCTGGCCTGCACGGCGCGATACTACGAGGATCTCGGCTATCCGGGTCATGTGAATTGTTCAGACAATATCAACACCCAGTTGGGCGCGTTCGGCGTGCGTCCTCGCGCTGGTTGGCCAGCGATAAATTTCTTCTTCAACACGATGCTGGACGAAACCAATGCCATCGGCATGGACGACCCCTGGTCGAGGCCGGGTGATTTCGTCCTGATGCGGGCGCTTACCGACTTGGTTTGCGTGTCTACAGGTTGCCCGTGTGATGTGGATCCGGCGAACGGCTGGAATCCGACGGACATTCAGGTCCGCACCTATGGCGGTACAGAGAAATTCAGCCGTTCTGTCGGCTACAGAAAATCAGCGGAGGCAGATTTGGCCGAAACCAAGGAAACCGGATTTCACGAATGCTTTGCCCGGCACACCCGGGATTTCGTCGAGTATAACGGCTATTGGCTGCCCAACACGATCACCGGGCATGGTTCGATTGATGAATACTGGGCCTGCCGTGACAAGGCGGCGGTAATGGATCTGAGCCCGCTGCGCAAATATGAGGTGACGGGCCCCGACGCAGAGGAACTGATGCAGGTCTGCGTGACGCGAAACATGAAGAAGCTGAGCGTCGGACAGGTGGTCTACACCGCCATGTGCTACGAGCATGGCGGGATGATCGATGATGGCACGGTCTATCGTTTGGGCGAGATGAACTTCCGCTGGATCGGGGGCAACGACACAAGCGGTTTGTGGTTACGTGAGCAGGCGGAGAAACGCGGGCTGAACGCATGGGTGCGTGACAGTACCGACCAGTTGCACAACATCGCAGTTCAGGGCCGCCTGAGCCGCGAGATACTATCCGAGATTTTCTGGACCCCGCCGACACAGCCGACGATCGATGAGCTCGGCTGGTTCAGATTGACGATTGCGCGGATCGGCGATGTGCACGGCACCTCGGTGGTGATCAGCCGGACGGGATATTCCGGTGAACTCGGCTATGAGATTTTCTGCCATCCCAAGGATGCAGTCGAGGTGTTTGACAGGGTTTGGGAGGTCGGCGCGCCGAAAGGTATGTTGCCATTGGGGTTGGGTGCACTTGACCTGCTGCGGATTGAGGGTGGTCTGATTTTTGCAGGCAGCGAGTTTGATGATCAGACCGATCCCTATGAGGCCGGGATAGGGTTCACAGTGCCGCTGAAGACCAAGGAGGACGATTTCATAGGTCGCGCCGCGTTGGAAGAGCGCAAGGCGCATCCGCATCGCAAACTGGTCGGCCTGGAGATCACTAGCGGGCTGGTGCCGTCGCCCGGCGATTGCGTGCGGGTCGGCAAGGCACAAATCGGCGAAGTAACCTCTGCGATGAGATCACCGATACTGGGCAAAACCATAGCGCTGGCCCGGGTGAACGTGATCCACAGCGCAGTGGGCACCGAATTGGAAGTCGGACAACTGGACGGCCAGCAAAAACGTCTTAAGGCGAAAGTTACAGCGTTCCCGCATTTTGATCCGACCAAGGAGCGGGTGAAAGGCAATTACTGACCTGACCCGTCAGGTTGCCCGGGGCAGCCAGCCATCAAAGAGGGGGTGCGACGTTGGCAGCGGAAGTGAAACACGCGAACCCGTGCGGGCCGCGTGGTAAATTGCAGTGACAAGCTCGACCGAAGCCGCGCCGTCGGAAAACCGTACCGCGATGTTGGGTTCTTCGGCCAACGCCTTGGCGATCTCGGAAAAGAATCCGGTGAACCCGATCGGTTCCGGTTCCAGACCTTTGACCAGCTCTTCCACATCGGTTTGCCGGAGCGGATCGCGGGCGACAAAGGTCCAGCCCTCTGAGCCCGGCGCATAAGGGTCAACGCCCGATGTCGCCGTCAGATGTTCGAAGACAAAGCGCAACCGTGTCTGGTTGAAGGCGGCGCCCAATGTGATGGAACTGGTGCAGAGCGCCCCATTGACCATCCGGAAGGAAAGCGCGGCGCTATCCTCGGTTTCTATCGGATTGACAAGCGTTGCGGTCTGGGCAGACACCTCAGCAACCGGCCCCATGAAATGCGTCATGAGGTCGTGATTATGGATCGCATGACCAAGAACCGCGCCGCCGCATTCCCCGGCCCATGTTCCGCGCCACGGAACCGCGTAATAATCCGCGCCGCGGGACCAGTGCGTTTCAAGCGCCGCGGCGCGGGGCGCGCCCGCCAGACCGGCCGTGATCAGCGCGCGCATCTGCGCACAGGACGGCCCCCACCGATACTGAAAAACAGGGAAAACATCGCGGCCTGAAGTCGCGATTGCATCCTGAATTTTCCGGATATCGGCCAAGGAAGTGGCGAGCGGCTTTTCGCACACCACATGTTTGCCCGAATTCAGCGCCGCCAGCGTCACCGGGACGTGCAGATGCGGTGGCAAGCAGATATCAATCAGGTCGATCCCCGGATTATCCAACGCCTCATCTACCGAGGCCGCGACCCGGATCGGGTCCGACCCGCGCAGGGCTACGGCCCGGTCTGTGTCCAGATCGACGATCATCCCGACTGCAATCCGATCTGACAAAGCGCGGTAGGCCTGCAGATGCTGTGCCCCGATCCCTGCACCGAGGATGGCAACCCGGATCATCTTCCGTTGCCTTCTGCCAAGGCCTGCGCGCGCAGCGCCAGTTCCATGACCGTGAAGCAATGTTTCTGCGTCATGGCGGTTTCGGTCCGGTGTTCGATGTCATGGGCGAGGCGTGAGAAGTAAGGCAGCCCCGCGTCCTGCGCCGATACCTTTTGGCATCTCGTACCATTGACCAGCAGGACGTGATCGGTGCCGGCGTCACCGCCAACATCAACATACTTTCGCAGCTCGATGTACCCCTCGGTGCCCAAGATCGTCAGGCGGCCATCTCCCCAGGTCGGCAATGCATCCGGCGTGTACCAGTCGACCCGGACGAATCCGGTAGCGATTTCACTGCGCAAGCAAAGCTCGCCGAAATCCTGCAACCCGGGATCGGTCGGATTGGCGTGGTTCGCGACAAGGGCATGGGTAATCGCGGCCTCCTTCGATCCAGTGAAATGAAGGAACTGGTCGATCTGGTGAGATGCGATGTCGGTCAGGATCCCCCCGTAACGCTTTCGATCGAAAAACCATCCCGGTCTTGTTGCCCGGTTCAGGCGGTGCGGTCCCAGTCCGGCCGTGTGCACCACCTTGCCGATGGCTCCTGCCTGCACCAGTTCGGTGGCGCGGGTGACAGCCGGAACCTCGAAGCGTTCAGAGAAGTTTATCGACCAGATGCAGTTGGTTTGCGCAACACAAGTCTTGATCTGATCCAGTTGGGCGGTGTCGGTGCAGCCGGGCTTGTCCGTCATGACGTCCATGCCACGCTGCATGGCCTGGATCGCCAGCGACGCCCGGTCCCCCGGAATGGCCGAGATCAGAGCCAGCTGCGCGCCACAGTCCAACGCGTCCTTGAGTCTTGGAAACCGGCGCAGGCCAGGGAACCGTTTCTTGAACCCGTCCAGCGTTTCGGGCGAGCCCTCGGTCCAGTAGCCAAGACAGGGCACGCCGACCTTGTCCATGTTTTCAACCATTCCATAGATATGCCGGTGATCGAGCCCGATGGCGACGCAGGTCAGGGTCATATCCGCACCACCTGTTCGGTCTTGCCGGACCTGGCCGCCCTTTCCATGGCGTCAATCACCGCGTGGGATTGCAACGCGCTGTGGCCGGTAGCCATCGGTGCCTGCCCGGTTTTCAGGGAATGGGCGAAATCTTCGATGACCGTCTGGTGCCATTCATGGGTAAAGGCCATCGGATCTGCTCCTCCGCCGGTCGCCGCGCTGGCCCCATGGGTTTCCATCCTCCCGTCCAGGTGCCGGATCGACAGAACACCCGACGCCAGATGCGCAGCCGCCCGGGTGCCCTGGATTGAAATGCTTTCCGCGGCGCCGGGGAATCCGGCTGTGGTAGCCACCAGGGAACCTACTGCGCCATTTTCCATTTCGAACAGCGCACCAGCCCAGTCTTCGGCCTGAAGCCGGTGCAGAGGTGTTGTCCGCATGAGCGCCTGAACCTTGGCGATCGGACCCAGCAGCCACAGGGCCAGATCCAACGTATGGATGGCTTGTGAAATCATCGCGCCGCCGCCGTCCCGGTCATAGCTACCGCGCCCGGGTTCGTCGTAATAGGACTGGTCGCGCCACCACGGTACCCGGATGTCCACCGTGGCAATCTCGCCGAGTTCGCCATTGTTCAGCGCCTTCCGCAACGCGACGGAGGCGGCGCGCGCGCGATGCTGGAACACGATGCCAAGCGGAGTGTTGCGGCGGGAGCAGAGGTCGACGATGTCCCGTGCATTTTTCAGCGTCCGTTCGATCGGTTTTTCCATCAGTATCGGTTTGCCCGCGCAGCTGAGCGCATCCACGATGTCGGCCCGTGCATTCGGAGGCGTGGCCAGTATGACGAAATCAACGCCGGGGTCGGAGGCGATTTCGCCGACGTCACGATAGGCTTTGACATTCTTCAGGCTGGCGGCACGTTCCCGCGTTTTTTGAGTGGACCGCGCCAGAACACCCGACAGGTGCAGGCCCTTGCGCGAGTTTGAGATCGCCGCGACATGCGTGCCGGATACCAGACCGAGTCCGATCAGTGCGATGTTCATTGGAACCCTCCCCTGCGGCAGGAAAGTTGCAGCATATTGTCGAAAGGCCAAGCAAAAGATGCACGTGGCGATAAACATGTTATGCAGTCTGAAAAGACTGATGGAGAGGGGGAGGTCGAGATGTACAGGCTGACACCGGCGGCGGAAGACCTTTATCAAGGAATCCGAGATTTGCCCATCATTTCACCCCACGGGCATTGTGATCCGGCCTGGTTCGCCATGAACCAGCCCTTTGCCAATCCTGCGGAACTGCTGGTGACACCGGATCACTACGTGTTTCGAATGCTGTATTCGCGTGGTGTTCCCCTGGCCGAACTCGGGGTCGGCGCGCCGGGCGCCGGCGCCGATCCGCGCGAAATCTTCCGCCTTTTCGCGCGTCATTGGAACCTGTTTCTGGGGACGCCCAGCCGGTTGTGGATTGAACATGTTCTCTATCACACCCTGAGAATCGAAACCGCTTTGTCCGAAACGACCGCCGACGCGGTCTATGACCAGATCGCGGACCGGTTGGCGCAAGAGGATCATCTGCCCCGAAGGCTTTTTGACCGGTTTGGTATCGAGGTCCTGGCCACGACAGACGGCGCGCTGGATGATCTGGCTCACCATCGGACCATTCGCGACTCCGATTGGGACGGGAGCGTTGTTCCAACTTTTCGGCCTGACGGCGTGCTCGATCCAACGACCCCCGGGTTCTCGGTCAATATTCGAAATCTCGGTGAGATGACCGGTTGTGACACCGGGCATTTCGCAGGTTACCTGCAAGCCCTTCGGCATCGTCGCAACGCGTTCCGGCAGTTGGGCGCAACGGCAACAGATCATGCGATCGAAGTAATCCATACCGAATGGCTGACCGATCCAGAGCCGTTGTTTCAACGCGTCAAGGACGGCACGGTATCATCAAGGGATTCTACGCGGTTTTATGGCCATATGTTGATCGAGATGGCGCAGATGTCGGTCGAAGACGGCATGGTGATGCAGTTGCACGCAGGAAGCCGGCGCAACACAAACCGAAACATCCACACGGCTTTTGGCCGTGACATGGGTGCGGATATTCCTGTGGCGACGGATTGGGTGCGGGGTCTGGAGTCGCTTTTGGATCGGGTCGGGAATGAACCGGAACTGAGGTTGATCCTGTTTACGCTGGATGAAACGTCCTACGCGCGGGAACTGGCGCCCATGGCGGGGCATTGGCCTGCCCTTCGGATCGGGCCGCCATGGTGGTTCCATGACAGTCCGGCGGGGATCGCACGGTATTTTGACCAGGTTGTTGAGACGGCCGGTTATCACAACCTGGCAGGATTCAACGATGATACACGCGCCTTCCTGTCGATTCCGGCGCGCCATGATCTTTGGCGGCGCGCGGTGGCGGATCACTTGGCCGGACAGGTCGCAAAGGGGTATTTCGGACCCGGGGATGCAAGATCACTGGCTCGGTTGCTGACCGTGGATCTGGCGCGCGAAACTTACAGTCTGGGGCAATGATGGGGCGGATTCTGCATATTGGCCTTGGAAACTTTGCGCGGGCGCATCTGGCCGATTACACTCAGGATGCCGGCGGATGGAGCGTGACGGGCGTCAGCCTGCGCAAGCCGGATATCCGCGATGGACTAAGACGACAGGGGTTTGACTATGACCTCTGGGTCCAGGGCCAAGGCGCAAAGCGTATCACGGTGATCGACGATGTTCTGGTCGCGCCCGAGAATCCGGAAGCGGTTCTCGGCGCGATTGCCGATCCGGGATACGACATCTTGTCCGCGACCGTGACGGAGAAGGGGTATCATCTGGATAATTCGGGCGGGGTCGATCTCACGGATCCGGTCATCGCCGCCGAACTGGACGATAAAAAGCCGAGGTCGCTGATCGGATACCTGGCTTTCGGGCTGGCCCGCAGGGAAGCGCCGATAACGGTGATGAGTTGTGACAATCAGGTGTCCAATGGCGAGGTTCTCGGCAAGGCTGTGGCCGATTTTGCGAAGGCTGCAGGGCTGGAGATCTCGGTACGGTGCAGCTTTCCCAACAGTATGGTGGACAGGATCACGCCGGCCACAAGCGACGCGTTGAAAAAAGCGACCGGTGACCCGATGGCGGTTGCAACCGAGTTGTTCCGCGAATGGGTAATCGAGGATGCGTTTGCAGGACCGCTCCCGGACTGGCCAGATGTGCAGATAGTAGAAGACGTTTCCCGGCACGAATTGCGAAAGCTGCGTATGCTGAACGGGGCGCATTCGTTTCTGGCTTATGCCGGGCTGGCCGCCGGGCATGAATTTGTGCATCAGGCAATCGCCGACCCGGCATTGCGTCGCACTGCCCGCGCACTAATGGCCGAAGCTGCCGAAACCCTGCCCGAAGCGGTTCAGGCACAAGCGGGCTCGTATGCAGTTGCTCTGATCCAAAGGTTCGAAAACCCGGGCTTGAACCATGCCCTGCGCCAGATCGCCATGGATGGCAGCCAGAAAATTCCTTACAGGATCGTCGGTTCGATCCGGGATCGACAAGCCATGGGGAAAGCTTCTGACGCGCTGAGTGCAGCCCTGCTTGGCTGGGCCGGATTCTGTATCTCTGAAACCGCGGAGGGGCGCGTTCTGGACGATCCCCGGGCAAACGATCTCGCCGCAGCCTCTCGTGCTGCAAATCCGGTTCATGCAGTTTTGGACATTGTCGGTGCGAGCGATCTTCTGCCGCCTACTCGGGAATGATTGCGCCCCGGTGCTGCACAACTTTTGCCGCGAGATTGTGGCCGGCCATCAACGCTTCGGGCTGAGTTCTGCCGGTTAGTATCGCGCCCAGGTAGGCACCGTTGAAACTGTCCCCGGCAGCGGTCGTGTCCACAACCATATCTGCAGGGGGATAGGTCTGCGAGACTGGCAGGCCAAGTGAAACGGGGCCACGTTCCCCGCGCTTCAGCGCACCCGTGCCCCCATAGCTCGCAAACCGGTTTTCCACAGCTTTTGCGGTTTCGTCAAACAACGCCATTTCGTCATCGATCGATGGCAGGGCAATGTCCGCACGGTTCCAGAACGCCGCCGTGATCTGTTGCGCGATGGTTTTGCTTTCCCAAAGCCGGGGGCGGTAATTGCTGTCATAGATGAATGTGATCGGTGACGCGCTCAGCCAGTCGCACAGGCTCAGCCTGACGTCTTGTGGAAGGATCGCAAGCGAAATTCCGGACATGTAGAGCGCATCATACCCGGCCAGTGTGCTGAAATCGCCCGCACTGAACATCCCGCGTGCCGCCGAAGTGCTGCGCCAGTAGGAAAACGATCGCTCCCCGCTGTCATTCGTCGTGATGGCGTATAGACCGGGGGATTGTCCGGCTGCCATCTCGATTCGATCACAGCCAATGCCTTGCTCCGAGATAAAGTCGCGGATGCGCTCGGAAAACGGACAATCGCCCAATCGCGTGACATAATCGACCTGCAAAGCTGGGGCCGTGCGATGCAGGTATATCGCGGTGTTCAATGTGTCCCCGGCCACCCCGACCCGGGCCATGTCGCCCTGCATGGCAAGTTCGATCATCGCTTCTCCGATGCAGGCGATGCGCATTACCGTTGCTCCCTCTTCCAGATGATCAGTCCCGATACCACGATGATTGCTGCTCCGGTGATCGTCCAGCCATCCGGCAGGTCGCGAAAAACCGCAAAGCTGATGATCGAAACATAGACCATGAACGAATAGGTGTAGGGCATTAGTGTATTGGCCGCCGCAAACCGGTGCGCATTGGTCAGCAACTGATGGCCGCCCCATGCGAACACGCCCAATCCCAAGAGCAGCACCCAATCAAGCGTGGTTTGCGGTGTTTCCCACGTCCAGAGTGCGAAGGGAAGCATCATGAATGTGCCCAGTGCACCCATGATGAACTGCTGTGTGTCGGTGGCCACAACACCGGCAAGTTTGCGCGTCATGATGGAGTACAGCGCGACGCTTGCCGCACTGTAGATCGACAACAGCATCGCAGGGTGAAATGACGCGCCAAAGGGGCGCACTACAACCAGTACCCCGGTGAAACCCAGCAGAATCGCGAACCAGCGCCAAGGGCCGACGCGTTCGCCCAACATCGGACCCGAGAGAAGGCAGACGATGACCGGGCTGGAAAACATGATGGCTGACGTTACCGTGAGTGGCAGGTAGTTCAGCGAAATGAAGTTGGAGAACGTTGCCAGAATCAGAAGTACGGCGCGAAACATCACCGCCCAAGGATGGCCGGTCAGAAACCGGTCGCGCGCGATACCGCCCCGCGCGATGACGGCTGACGAGATCACGAAGTGGCTGGCATAGCGCATGAAGACAAGTTGGAAGGCCGGTACCCCCAACAGGACAAGCCATTTTGCCGCCGTGTCGACAACAGAGAACAAGAACCATGCCACCAGCATCATGGCAATGCCAAGATGCGGATTGTCCTCGGTCGCTTGTGCCGCGACGGCCATGATTCAGCCTTTGAACCGATTTGCGTAGTAATCGACCATCTGACTGACCATGTCGTCGGCTTGACCATTGTCGCGTGCGTCGCTCAGCGCGGTCAGAGGTGCCTTGGCCATTACACTGTCCGCGCCGGCATCCTCGGCCATGCGGACGTAATACCCAACATCCTTGGCCGCGTTCTTGATCGCAAACGCCAACTGGTTCGGGTCACCATCCACGCCATAGCCCTTGACGAAATCCATCATCCCGGAATGCAACGGCCCCGCCGCCATGACCTGATAAAGGCTTTCGCGTTCGATACCGGTCAGGTCGGCCATGGCAAAGGCTTCGGCCATGGCATTGGCGACCGTCATGCCAAAGAAGTTGTTGATCAGCTTGATCGTGTGTCCCGAACCGAGCGCGCCGAGATGAAAGACGTTTTCGCCCAAATCCTTCAACACCGGTTCGACCCGCTCAAATGCGGATTTGTCACCCGCGCACATGATATTGAGCAACCCATCCTTGGCGTGGGCCGGGGTTCGCCCGAGCGGAGCGTCGAGATATGTGCCGTCAGCCTCTGCAACCTTTGCGCCAAGCGCACGGGTTGAGCCCGGCAGCGAAGTTCCGAAATCGATGACAATCGCACCGGGTTTCAGGCCGGCGATAACACCATCGGTGCCAAGCATGCGCGCCTCCACGCTGTCAGAGGTGTCCATGCACAGCATGACGATGTCGCTGGTCGCTGCGACATCGCGGGCTGTGGCGACCTCCGTTGCGCGGCGCGCAACGGCGGCGTCGATATTGGGGCGCGAGCGGTTTGCGGTGACCGTCACGGCATATCCCAGCGACTGAAGCCGTTCCACCATTGCCGCGCCCATCAGCCCGAGGCCGATAAATCCGATTGCCGGTCTTGTCATAATCCTGTCCTTTCAATCTGGAGCCGCAGGCGCGTTTTCGCGCGATCCCGAGCTCTGGTGGGAGGTATCAAACCGGCACAGGGGAGAGCCGGTCTTCGATTTGCAAGGCGACTTCAAGGGTTCGGGTCGCGTCGGCCACGTCAATCAGGGCGCGCGCCTTGCCTTCCATGACGTCAACGAAGTGATCCAACTGCGTGTCCAGCGGGGGCTTTTCATTCCGGGCTGGTTCATTCTGCGTTTGTTGTGCCGGTTCTGACCATTCCGTGCCGCGCCACAGCGTCATCGATGGAAAGCTGATCGCGCCGGACGTGCCCATGATCCACATCATGTCCTGGCCGGTCGTGCCGATGTTGGGGTTTTCACCGGTTGCGGCTTCGAATCCCCATGGGCTGGGTGTTGTGTCGGCAAAGCAGATGGTTGCGGTCGCGCCGCTTTTGAACCGGATCGCCACTGCCCCGCTTTCAATGCGGTCCGGACCACGCAGGCGCGCACCGGACAACCCCGTCGTGTCGGTGATCTCACCCATGACAAAGCGCAGGATGTCGATATCATGCACAAGGTTGATCATCACCGGGCTGCCGCCGGTGGTTCGCCAATTCCTTTCGAAATAGGCGGTCGGTTTGCGCATGGCCCAGACAAGGTTGGCCGCGACAGGGATGCCAATGTCCCCTTCTGCAACCAACGATTTCAATTGGCGAACCGGCGCGTGATAGCGTCGGTGATGCCCTACCAGCGAGAAGACGCCTGTGCGTTCCACGGCTACCGCCAGGGCCTTTGCCTGCACCAGATCACCCGCAACCGGTTTCTCCACCAACATATGCCAACCGCGCGCGGCCGCAGCGATGCCATGCTTGCTGTGCAGGTCGGTGGGGGTCGCGATAATCACCCCATCGACTGCTTCGTCGACGTTGCATAGGTCGTCAAAACGGCGAACGCCCTTGATGTCGGTCTTTGGATCCGGATCCGCCAGTCCAACCAACTGACATCGCGGGTGGCCACGAACGGCGTCAACGTGGCGTCTGCCGATCAGACCACCCCCGACGACGAGAATTTTTTTCACATTACCGCCCCGATTTGCCACGGTACGAATTCATAATCGCCCAACCCTTGCGCCTCGGATTTGCTGGCCTCTCCTGATGCAACCCTGAGAAACAGGTCGTAAATTTCCCGGCCCTTTTCTTCGATACTGGCGCCCCGTGTCAGGATTGTTCCGGCATCAACGTCCATGTCGTCGCTCATACGGGCCGCCATTTCCGAATTGGTCGCGACCTTGATCGTCGGTGACGGTTTGGAGCCAAAGGCCGATCCTCGACCCGTGGTGAAGCAGACCAGATTGCACCCACCGGCGATCTGCCCGGTGACGGATGCCGGATCATAACCGGGGCTGTCCATAAAGGTGAAGCCGCGGGCGCGGACTTCTTCGGCATATTTGTAGACACCGGTCAGCGGAGTGGTGCCACCCTTGGCGGCGGCCCCCAGAGACTTCTCAAGGATCGTGGTCAATCCGCCTTTCTTGTTGCCGGGACTGGGATTGTTGTCCATCGAGCCCTTGTTGCGGGCGGTGTAGTCTTCCCACCAGCGGATCAGCCCGATCAGCTTCTCGCCGGTCTCCCGGTCTACGGCACGACGAGTCAGCAGATGCTCGGCGCCGTAGATTTCCGGCGTTTCCGCAAGCACCCCTGTGCCGCCCTGCGCGACCAGAAGATCGCAGGCATGGCCAAGGGCGGGATTTGCTGTGATCCCGGACCACGCATCCGAGCCCCCGCATTGCAGTGCAACAGTCAGTTCCGACGCCGGGCAGGGAGTTCGTCTTGCCTGATTGGCCAGCGGCAACATGGACTTGACCTTCTGCACGCCCACTTCAATCGTCTTGGCCAGCCCCGCCACCGACTGGATGTTCATGGTCTGAAAAAGCGGCCCCTGCTTCAGCCCATAGGCTTCGAGCAGCCAGTCGATCTGATTCATTTCACATCCCAGCCCGACCATGAGCACGCCGGCGTGATTTGAATGGCGCGCGTATCCCCACATGACCCGTTGCAGGGCCTCGAACCCGTCGCCGTCGCCCGCCATGCCGCAACCGGTCCCGTGCACATAGGCGACAACACCGTCGACATTGGGATAATCGGCCAGATTTTCAGCAGTGAAGTGGTTGGCAATCATCCGCGCCGCCGTTGCGGAACAGTTCACCGAGGTAATGATGGCGATATAGTTGCGGGTGCCGACACGGCCGTTTTCACGGCGGTAGCCCATGAAAGAGTCACGCGCGTCTTCGGGCACGGCAACCACCGGGCGCAAATCGTTTGAAAACTGGTAATCCGCGGCTGTGTTGCGAAACTCGACATTGTGGGTGTGCACGTGATCGCCCGCCGAGATTTCCGTCGCCGCATACCCGATCAACTGGGCATACTTGCGGATTTCCGAACCTGCGGGAATGGCAACGGTCGCGAGTTTATGTCCGGACGGGATCAGGGCACGGGTGTGTGTGTTCTCGACCGGTGTTCCCAGTTCGAGCGCGCGTGTCGCTGTGACGACGTTGTCGGCGGCATCCAGGCGAACAAAATCCATCTTGGCGATTCCTTTTTTGGCTCGGCGTCAGGCGCAATAGGGCGCGTCGGATGTCCAGCGATGAATATCGATATGCGGGCGTGCCGCCAGCCGCGAGCGGGCGTTTTCCCACATGCCCTTCCAAGTTTTCCAGTCGCGAAGTTCGGTGTCCGGATTCGCACGGGATCGGGCAATGAAGTCGGGGAAGTGACTGCGGCCTGTCGGCTGGCCGGTAACACTGTAGCGGATGTCGAACGACCAGCGGAAACCGTCGGTTCGGTTGACCAGCGAAGCGTGCGGCGCCAGCGGGTGAAACAATACCGCGCCGCCCGCCTTGACCGGAAGGGGCACTGCCTGGTTCACGTCGACAAATCCTTCAGCGATCCCTGTCTGGGTGCGGGCACAATGGGGCAGAATACCCGTGCCCGGAGCTTTCGGCACCACCTGCAGGCACCCGTTCTCGACGGTCGCATCGGTGACCGCCAACCAGACTGTGACCATGTCGGTCTGGTCGGCCTCTTCCAGTGCGACGGCCCGGTCCTGATGCCAGTCCGTGGCGGTAATGTGCGCGCGCACCTCGTTCTTTTGCAGATCCGTGGCAGGTGGTTTGATCCGTACATGCTGGATCGGGTTACTGGTCAGTTCGGGACCGATCAGGCTTTCAACAACGTCCAGAAGGTTGGGATCTGTCATCATGTCAAACACTGCCGGGCCAATGTGAAACGGGGTGTCAGCGTGGATACGATCACCGGGCAGCGAGATGTCCATAGGCTGAAACCAGTCGCATCCGGCCTTGTACGCTTCCAGAAGCTTGCCCCAGAAATCGATCTGGTCCGGATGCGTGCGGACTTTTTTCTCTGCGAACCAGCCAGCGTATAGCTCATCCATCAAGTCGGCATATTCTGCACGCACTCGGCCCAGGATTTCGGGCGAAACGACATCCGGGACAACCAGGTAGCCATCCCTTTCAAAGGCTTTGACTTGCTCCTGTGTGAGCATGTAATCCTCCGGTTTCTAAAGCAGAATTGAAACGATTGAGGGCCAGATCAGCAGAACCGAAAGCCCCAGGACCTGGATACCGATAAACGGCATGAAACCCTTGAAGATGTCGGTCAGGCTGATGTGTGGCGGGGCCACGGATTTCAGATAAAACGCCGCGGGGCCAAAGGGCGGCGACAGGAAACTGACCTGCATGTTCATACAAAAGACGACGCCGAACCAGATCGCCACATGGTTGGGGTTCAATTGACCGAAAACGCCGATTTCTTCGATCGGAAGCCGCAATACGATTGGCAGAAACACCGGAATGATCAGCAACACGATACCAACCCAGTCCATGAAGGCCCCCATGAACAGAAGGATCAGCATCATCGTGAGAATGACCAGCATCGTGGGCAATTCCGAACTTACGATCAGGTTCGCTACGTATTGCGGCCCGCCGGCAATGGTATAGGCACCGGCAAGTGACGCAGCGCCGATTGTAACCCAGATGATCGTGCCGGTGGATTTCAGCGTTCGCATCAGGCTGTCCCAGACCAGATCAAATGACGCCTCGCCACGCAGGATCGCGATGACCAGAACCGCAAGCGCGCCCATGCCGGCGGCCTCGGTAATTCCGGTGATGCCGCCATAGATTGATCCGAGCACAACGCCGATCACCACGATTGGTGGTACCAGACCCTTCCCCATCTTCCACCCCGTGGCGGTGCGTTCCCGGCCAAACGCAAGAAAGATCAGGAGGAGCATCAGAATGACCGTTCCACCAAACCACGGCAGGTAGTCTGCGGTTCCGAAAACGATCGCGTCGCCTTCGTTGGCGGCATTGGCGCCGGACAGTTCGAAAAACAGCGCGCGCAGAAACAGCGCGGTCGAAAACCCGGCGACCAGGACCGCCATGAAGGCTCCGAAAAGGGCCCATTTCTCGCGACCTTCCGGATCGCCAGGCTGGGGTTCGGGCAGAGGCGCGTCCTCGGGGCGAAGCTGGGTGCGGATGATGATATAGAGTATGATCAGCGATGCGAGCATGAAACCCGGGATGAAGGCCGCCGTGAACAATGCCTTGATCGACGTTTCGGTGATCAGGCCATAGATGATCAGAACGATCGAGGGCGGGATCATCGTGCCAAGCGATCCCGAGGCACAGATCGTGCCGATCGCAAGGTTCTGATTGTAACCCAGCCGCAACATCTGCGGTAGTGCAATCAGACCCAACAGGACCACCTCGCCGCCGATAATGCCCGACATCGCGGCCATGATCACAGCCATGACCGACGTGACGATGGCAATGCCACCGCGGGTACGGCTGAGCCAGATGTTGAGAGACGAATACATGTCCTTGGCGATGCCCGACCGCTCCAGCAGTGCCGCCATGAAAATAAAGAGGGGGATGGATATGAGAACGTAGTCTGTCAACAGCCCGTAGATCTTCTGCGCCAGGATGTAGAGCGGACCGGTGCCCGGCCTTCCCGTCAGCATCCCGTCGCCGAATGCAAACGGGTTCAACAGAAGCGCGGGCTCGAATTTCATGACCAGCACCAGCACTGCCAGGGCGGCAGAAGCAAGTCCCAGCGGCATCCCGATCGCCAGCAGTATGACCAGCGCAAGCATCAGCACCAGAGAGATTGTTCCAATGTCCATCAGTCTGCTCCAACGCTGCGCTTGAGTGTTTCCAGTTCGTCCTGATCAATGTCATCAGCTGCCGTATGAACGACGGCTTCGGCATTCCAGTCGGAGACGAGATTCAGCACCGCCTGCACGGCCACCAGCGTGACGACAATCAGGATCATGGGCTGCAGTGTCGCCGGAATGGGCGGGTCAAAGGCGGTTCCGAAGGTTTCCCAGCGATAGAGCTTGTTGATGAAAACCTGCTTGTAGCTGCCATAGACAAGGAAGAAGGCGAACAGGACAATGAGAAGAGTAGAGATGCAGTCAAAAACCCGCTGCAACCAGCGCGGAACCGCGTCGTACAAAAGGAATATCCGGATATGGCTGCGTTGCTGCATGGCGTAGAATCCTGCCATCAGGAACACGAACCCGGCGATCCAAAGGGTCAGTTCATTGGCCCAGAGTGTTGGTTTTTCCAACACATAGCGCAGAAAAACCTCGTACAGCATGACCGACGTCATAATCACGATGAGCATCATCGTGACCCGCCCGATGAAAACTGCCGTCCGGTCCACCGCGCGCCAGCTTTCGAATTCCATTGGAGCGCGACGTACCGTGCGGATACCGATAATGAAGAATACCGGGATCAGTGCCAGCGCAATCCAGTCGAAGATGTCGGCAAACCCACCGAACAACGCTGGCATGTCCGGCGTCACGTCGTTGCGTTGAAAGAGCGAACTGACCTGGTCGAAAAGCGACTCATCACTTGGGGGAATCAGGGTCAGAGTATAGGCCGGAAGGTGCCAGACCGCCCATCCGGTGGCCGCGATGAAGGCCAGCGGCACCACCCACTCGATCACTCCGCCCGACTTGGTTTCCATGCCGTCCCCCCTTTTCACGCGTCCCACGTGTACCGATTGATGAAGTCGCGATCAGGCGCGACACCCAGTCCCGGGCCCAGTGGTATTGTTACCCTACCACCAGTCGACTTGACCTGTCCCTGAATATCCAACGGTTCGGTCAGCAGGTCGTCTCGGAACAAGTTGCAAGTCGTGTCAAATTCCAACATCGGCTCCCACGGATACATCCCGCCGGGCATCGGTGGCATTGCCGCCAGAAGCTGCAGGTTCGTGGCCATCGCGATGGCCGAGCCCCAAACGTGATTGACCACAGGCGTGAAGTTGGCGTGGCACAGAGCCAGCACGCGCAAGTATTCGCTGACCCCGCCAAGCGCGCAAACTTCAGGTTGCGCAATGTCCAGACCGCGCGAGTCCAGAAGCGATTTCCATCCCCATCGACCAAACTCTGCCTCGCCACCGGAGATGTTGACCTTCAGCCCGGCGCGCAGCTCGCGATAGCCCGCATGATCTTCCGGAGCGATCGGTTCTTCGAACCAATAGGCGTCAAGCTCTTCGAGCGCTCGCCCCACGTAAAACGCGTCGCTGGTCGTGTAGCAATGATTGGCATCCACCATGAAACGGTACGCATCTCCCACTCCGCGCCGCACGGCATTGCAAAGGGCAACATCATACTTCGGACCCAGCCCGACCTTCATTTTTGTCGCAACAAATCCCATGTCCTTGATCGCGGCCGCTTCGTCGGCGAACCGGTCCGCCAGTGCCACCGGGTTCTCGGCGCGAAGCATCATCCCGTAGCC
Organism: uncultured Rhodobacterales bacterium; assembly: GCA_964351155.1. Lineage (GTDB taxonomy): Bacteria > Pseudomonadota > Alphaproteobacteria > Rhodobacterales > Rhodobacteraceae > CAYGNE01. The sequence continues at coordinate 33,868 of CAYGNE010000016.1, forward strand.
ATAAACCGGAACGTCCGAGCGGTGGGCTCCGCCAATCATCTTGTGCAAAGGGAGGCCTGCGATTTTTCCCGCAATATCCCAAAGCGCGATATCGACACCAGACAGGGCCTGCATCGGCATGCCCTTCTGGCCGTGGTCGCGCAGCAAGTTGTACACCTTGTGCCAGATCACATCCCGGTCCAGAGGATCATGATCCAGTACCATTGGTTGGATGACGCGTTCCACGATTGATTTGTTGGCAAGTGCCACGTTGCCGGGGCCAAAACACTCGCCCCAACCCGTCACGCCTTCATCGGTTTCGATCTCGACCAGATGTGCGGTCCTGAAGTCGTAATACTGCTGTGAATACCCAAGGCGTTCGGGCATTTCATGACGCAGAACATGGCTGGCGACTCGGGTGATCTTCATGTGAAATCTACTGTCCGGTCTCCGGATGCAAAACCGCCGCGAACATGGCCGGGTGACATCGCAGGTCCGGATGAAAAAACAGCAGGGGTGCTGTGAACCCCTGCTGCCCTCGGTCATTTGTGCGGGTTTATTCCTGCACCAGGCCCAGTTTCTTGAGATAGGCAACGTGGCTTTCGACCAGCGCCTTGGCTTCCGGCGTCGTTGCAAACTCGGGCCATGCGGCCTGTGCGGCGTTGCGGAATTCCTGACGGTCCTCGGCGGACCAGTCGTACAGGTTGATGCCCTTGGCGCGCAGCTGTGCCGCGGCCTCGGTATTGCGGACCTCGTTGTTCATCGCGGTGCGCAGGGCAAGTGATTCCATGGCAACAGACATGATGCGCTTGTGCTTTTCAGGCATCGCGTCCCACACTGCCTTGTTGCAGGCCAGGTGATCGGAGGGCTGCGAGTGGAAGCCCGGATAATTGGTGTGTTCTGCCAGGTCGTAAAGGCCCAGACCCACGTTGTTGGCCAGACCCGATGCGTCGGCCCCATCAATGATGCCGGTTTCCAGCGCGGTGAAAATCTCTGTGACATCCATCACGATCGGCTTGGCGCCCAGTTTTTCGAAGATCTTGGTTTCCATCCC
>CAYGNE010000017.1:0-14390 GCA_964351155.1 uncultured Rhodobacterales bacterium
TCTCCTCCTTGCTGATTCGCCCTTCCATGAAAGACCGTGCATAAATTCCCGGGACCGCGTGACCCTGGAAAAACACCAGATCGCCGCCATGCTTGTCCGACCGCGCCCTCCAGAAATGGTTCAGACCGATATCATACATGGTGGCCGAAGAGGCAAAGGACGCGATATGTCCGCCATACTCACTGCTGACCTTGTTGCGGCGGACGACCGTCGCCATGGCGTTCCAGCGGTTGATGGTCCGGATCCGCCACTCCATCCCGATATCGCCATAGTCGCCGATCTGCTCCTCGACCGGGATGGTGTTCTGATAAGGCGTCGTGGCCGAGAACGGCAGATTCGCGCCCGCGCTGCGGGCGCGTCGCACCGCCCGGTCCAGAAGGTAATGCGCGCGCCCTGCCCCATCACGCGAAATTACATCTTCGATCGCATCTTCCCATTCCTGGGATTCGATCGGATCCAGATCATCGGTCAGGTCGGTCATATGGTTTCTCTCCTCCGTCCGCGCACCAGGTTTGCGCATTTGTTTAACGCTAAACTACAATGTGGAAAACATCCATTCTCCAATTGCAAATCCCATCGCCCAAAGCATTCGGGACCTTCCGGCGGTCACTATCATGTACAAGTTACGCTACGTAGCCCAATACGCGCATAGCGTCCCTGCATCCAGCGCATATCTTATTAGTTCAAAGTTAAACTACACACTCCGCCTTGATCCGCTTACTGCCAGCCTGACTTTCCGGTTCGCCTGACTCCGTCCAATCAATAGTTCGGAATCCAAGCTACAGGTGACCCCGAGTTCGGCGTTTCAGGTTTGACGTCCTCTCCTTGTTGATGACGATAGAACAGATCTTTCCCTTTGGCACCTGTCTCAAGAGCCTCGCACGCCCGGGTGGCGCGTCCTGCACCCGCTGGCACACCGCAAGCATCGGAATCCTCCCTTGGACAACCCGAAACAACCCAGGCGAGTTGGACACCCAAATCGGGACCGGAAACGCCTTGCCGGCCACCTCGCGCGACCAAAACCCTGTTCGCTAGAGCCCAAAGCTGCCATAGGGAATGAAATGCACCGGGTCTCCTGGCCGGATATGCCGTTCGCCGTCTTCGATCTCGACCAGCCCCTCCGCCCAGCTCAGGCCACTGATCCGCCCCGATCCTTCAGAGGCAAACACCTCTGCCCGGCCATCCCGGACCCGCGCGCGCAGGTATTCACGCCGACCGGGTTTCTTGCGTTTCTCGAACGCGGCCGGCAGATCAAACCCCTGAGGAGCGGACCATGCGGCACCGGACAACAGGGCCATGGCCGGCCGCGCGAAAATCAGCGTACAGACCATGGCGGCCACCGGGTTGCCCGGTAATCCAAAGACCGGTGTCCCCTCCCACATTCCAAGCGCCAATGGACGCCCCGGTTTGACGGCGATCCGCCATTCATGCATCGCGCCGGCCTCGGTCAACAGGGCCGACACATGATCCTCGTCCCCTGCTGATGCACCACCGCTGGTCAGGATCACGTCAGCCGCGACCGCGGCCCGATCCAATTGGCCGCGCAGAGCCTCCCGGTCGTCCCGAACCCGGCCGATATCCACCACGTCGAACCCGAAATCGCTCATCATCGCAAGCAGCATTGGGCGATTGGCGTCAAATATCTGCCCCGGTGCCGCCGCCTGGCCCGGCTCGACCAGTTCGTCGCCGGTCGACAGAACCGCAACACGCAACCGTGTGCGCACGGCGACCTGCGACACGCCAACCGCCGAAATCAAGGCCAGATCCGCCGGTGTCACGACTCGCCCTGCGGTCAGCGCGACGTCGCCAGCAACAACATCCTCTCCAGCCTTGCGCGCGTTGGCACCGGCTTTCAGCGGGCCATGAAACGCGATCCGGTCGCCGTCGCAGGTGACATCCTCCTCAAGAATGACGGTTTCCACCCCGTCAGGCAGCGCCGCACCCGTCAGGATTCGGATCGCCTGTCCGGCAGGCACCGTTCCCTCAAACGGCACTCCTGCCGCCGCACGCCCCGATACCAGCGGCAGAACATGCGACCCTTCGGAAACCGCCCCGGCAAAACCGTACCCATCCACCGCCGAATTCGCCTGCGGCGGGTTCGATCGGACCGCCGTGATATCCTGCGCCAGGACCCGCCCCAAAGCATTGGCCAGCCCAACGGTCTCGATCCCGGTCACAGGAGCCAACCGCTCGCGCAAAAGCGCCAGAGCTTCGTCTACCGGGGTCCAATGCACCCCGGCTGGAAGGGCAAAACAGTCGTTGCGAAGGGGGGGTGGTTTGATCATGCGGCCTCTTTTTTCTGGATTTTGGGCGACGCCCAGTATCCAGCCCTCCTTCGGGGCGGATACGTCCAGTAACAAGTTCAACTGCGCAGCTGTCAATCCGGCCAGACCGACGGCCACCTCCTGGACCTGCCATGCATCCTTGATCATCCCGCGGGGCGGGTTTCCAACGGTCAGGGACGGCCAGATTTCAACGAACGCAACCGGACGGTCCAGCGGTTCAAATGGCCAGACCGCGACCAGGTCGGAAAACCGCTCTCGCAACCTGTGCAGCACCGGCAATCCCATCATCACCTGGCTGCCAACCGCCCCGGCGCCGGCCATTTGCCAACAGGTAAAACTGCCCTTGGCACGCGTTTCGACCTCCCGGCGATCAGGGAACGGGTTTTCGTAGCCTGCCTTGGTGCGCGGCAACCCGGCGATATCGCGCTTCAGCCCATTGGCCCAGAACGGCCCGCGCCCGCCAAATCTCTGGTTGATTGCGCCGGCAATATCAAACCGGTTGTTGGCGCGCGGGCTGTCTTCGATACGATCCCCGAACCACTGCCAGACACGCAGCGGAAAGTCCGTTCCGGCCAGCGCAGCGCCGAATCCTGCCGGATAGGCAAAGGGAAAGTCAAACCCCAGACAAACCCGCCGGCCGGCACTGAGTTCGTCATCGATACACGTCGCCAACCACGTCTCGGCCGCTTGCCTGTTTCGCAGGTAGATTGGCGTTTCGCCTTTGCGCTCACGAACCCGACAGACCCAGATCGCGTCTTTTCTCGGCGTCGGGCCCGTATCGTTGCCGCCGGACCAATCAACCATGACAAAGGTGTCAAAGCCGTTCATAGCCCCACATCTGCCAAGATGAAGTCCGCGATGGAGCTTGTGTCATCCAGATCGAAAACCGGACGGTCCAAGTCCAGCGGCCGGTCGCTGGCCACCGCGCGCACGGATTGGTCGCCGGCGGCAATCAGCGGCTGGCCGGTTTCTGCCCGGTGTGCCTCGATCTTGGCGTGGTGCTCTCGCTTGAAACCCTCGATCAGGATCAGATCCACCGGGCTGAGACGCGCCAGCAGTTCTTTCAGCCCCATCTCGGGTGCCCCGCGCAGTTCGTGCATCAGCGCCCACCGCTTGCCTGATGACAACATCACCTCCTGTGCGCCCGCGATTCGATGCCGGTGACTGTCCCGCCCCGGCTGGTCGACGTCGAATTCGTGGTGCGCATGTTTCACGGTCGAAACGGAAAACCCGCGCTCTGTGATCTCGTTCACCAGGCGTTCCATCAGCCCGGTCTTGCCAGAATTTTTCCAGCCGGTGATTCCGTAGATCCTCATCCGTTCTCCAGCATGGCCTGGGCGCGGTCCAGGTCCTCAGGTGTGTTGACGTTAAAGAACGGATCAATCCCATACACCGGAAACACCGCTTCTCGCCCGCCATGCCGATCCGTCCACAGGACGACTTTGCGCAATCCACCGATCAGCGCATCCCTCAGGTCCTCGCGCAGAGCCACAGGCCACAACCCAAAGGTCGGATGGCGCGCGAGCCCGCGTTCCGCGTCCGGGGTGGCCGCAAGAACCACTGGCGCGCCCATACCCTCGCCCGCCAGCAGCAACCGCGGCACCAGGTCGGGCGGAAAAAACGGCGTATCCGCCGCCGCTGTCACGATACTGTCCGCCCCCTGTTCTGCGGCCCAGCCCAGACCCGCCAGAACCCCGGCCAACGGTCCGGCATAACCTGTGACGCTATCGGCCAGCACCGGCAGCCTGAACGCGTCGAACCGTGCCGGATCACCGTTGGCGTTGATCGCCAACGCCGCCACCTGAGGTTCCAGCCGCTCGATGACCCGCGCCAGCAGAGACTGACCGTTCAGATCCAACAGGCCCTTGTCACCCCCGCCCATGCGCGTGGCCAATCCTCCGGCCAGTATGACACCCAGCGGCTGCTTCATATCTCCGCACTCTTGCGCCGGTGTTTCTTTTCCTCCTCCGGCACCATCGCCGGGTCGACGTCCCGCACCAATCGATCCTCGCCGCTCAGACAGACATAGCGCTGTCCCCGCATTCGGCCGATCAGGGTCAGGCCGACCTCACGGGCAATCTCGACACCCCACGCCGTAAACCCCGAACGCGACGCCAGAACCGGTATTCCCATCATCGCCGTCTTGATCACCATCTCGGAAGTCAACCGCCCGGTGGTGTAGAGGATCTTGTCGGCAGCGGGTGTGCCTGTCTGCAGCATCCAACCGGCAATTTTGTCGACCGCGTTGTGCCGGCCGACATCCTCCATGTAAACCAGCGGCCGGTCCCGATGGCAAAGAACCGTGCCATGAATGGCCCCGGCCTCGAGATACAGCGATGGCGTCCGGTTGATCCGGGCGGCCAGAGCATAGAGCCAGCTGGCATGGACGGGGGTCTGCGGCAGGAGCATGCCCTCCAGTCCTTCCATCATGTCACCGAACACGGTGACCACGGCACAGCCGGACGTGCGGGTCTTTTTCTTCAGCTTCGATTCATAACTGGTTTGCCGTTCGGTACGCACGACAACGGTTTCCAGATCATCGTCGTAATCGACTCCGGTTATCCGGTCGTCGTCCAGCAACATGCCCTGATTGCGCAGGAACCCCAGCGCAAGGTATTCCGGATAATCGCCGATGGTCATTGCGGTCACGATCTCCTGTGCATTCAGGAAGATCGTCAGCGGACGTTCCTCGACCACATTGATCCGGCTTGGCATGCCGTTCTGATCCACGCCTTCCACCGCGCGGGTCAGGCGCGGCGCATTCGGATCCGGTGCAACAATATAGTCTGCAACATCGCGCGTTGTGGCCAATTGCGCTCTCCCTGTTCCCGCCAGCACGGTCGCGGTCACTCTAGGAGCAAGACGGCACATCCACCACCGCGAATTCGAGCATTTTGGCCTACTGGCCGGGCACTGCGTCCTTGGTCAGCGCGGCGTTACCATCGGCCAACGCCTTGTCCAGATCCGGGTTGTCATACTCGAACAGTTTTGTCGTCTTTACGCCGGGCACGGTTTCGAACTGCTCCATCAGCTTGTTGGGGAACATAACGCTCCTGATGGACCCGAACCCCGGAACCGCGGCCAACAGCTTGGACGTTGCGCTGGTGCAAAACGCACCCGGAACCGGCCCGGTCTGAAGTGCCAGCCGGTACGCGGTTTCCGCCTGTTCGGGCGTCACCTGAATCGATTGACTGACAACGTGATACGTGGTGCGGGCATGCGCACTGCGGAAGGCTTTCTCCAGCTGCGGCGTGATGCCGTACAAAACGTCGTTCCGTTCCGGCGTGACCGCCGAATAGAACGATCCGGCGGGATCGAAGATCACCTGTTCGGATGCGTTGATCAACAGCGCGGTATGCGCCCCTTCGCCAGAGCGGTTGTTGATCATCGTGTAAAGCGTGAGCGACGGCGGTTCCGGATTGCGATAGGACACCGCTGCAATCGCGGCATCATCGGCATAGGGGGAATTGTTTGCACAACCGGCAACTGCCAGGATCAGGCCAAAACACGCAAAGACACGCAACATGCCGGAATCCGCGATCAGCGGGCGAAAACAGCCAGGAAAACCAGGACGAGCAGGATCACTACCACCGACCAGGTGGTAACTTTCATGAACCCGTCAAAGGTTTTGGTCTGAACTTCGATGTCCATTTCGCCATGCTTGTGTTCGGTCATGTTCTCGTATCCCGTTCGCGATGTTTTGCAGTTGATTACCGCAATCGCAAATCCCTGTCACCACGTCAATCGCGCGCAGTCCGGCAATTTGCAGTCACTCTTGCGAGATGACCTGCAGAACCGGACAGTCCGGCCAACCGAAACCCCAGCGCCACGGCAATCCCGAACACGGCCCTCCGCCGAACCGAACCGCCATATGCATGGCATCCGCGATCAGGGAATAAGCCCGCACGACGCTGTCCGGACCGACGTCGTACAATTCGGCCAGTTCCGCCTTTCGAGACCGGCCGGTTTCCGCAACGCATGCGCGTAACGCCTGATCGGCGCGTTTTCGTGCCGCAAAGCTTTCCCGTGCCGACCGCGAGCCGCCAGCATCGTGATAGGCCCGGTCATGTGTGACACAGCAGGATTCCCATGGCGGTATGCCCTCGTAGGTCGCTGAAAACTCGGGAAAGGTGTCAGCCACCAATCTCCAGACTTCAGACAACCCGCCACTGCAGCCATCGGTCTCAAATGGGCGCAATTCCGCGCCGGGTTCGGTAGTCTTGGCGATCAGCGCCCGATGAGCGCGCAGTTCGATCGCGCCGGCCAGGCCCACATCTTCGGCATCTTCCGCCACCGCCGGACACATCGCGCAAAGAAGCATGGCAAAGGCCGCAAACTCAGGGCGACGCATCCCGATACCCTTTTTCGTTGAGCGACAGCCCCAACTCCTCGGACATCCACAGGATCAGCCGTTCCGCCGTGCTCAGTTCGGCCCGGATCTCCAGAACCTTTCGTGCCAGCGCCGGTTCATCGGTAATCAGCCCGTCCACACCCATGGAAATCATCTTGGACATTTCCAGCGGGTCGTTGACGGTCCAGGCATACAATTCCTTGCCGGCATTCTCGATGCTGTGGGCCAGCCAGGGGCTGACCTGCCCGGTGTTCACCGCAATGAAATCCCCGTCCAGCCCGGCGAGATCGCCGACTGCCGTTGCGGCCAGAACGCCGCTGCGCCAATCGGGCCGCAGGGTCAGCATGCTTTGCACCAGCGGGTATTTCAGGGACATGGTCGCAATCTGATCCGTCATGCCCATGTCTTCGACAATGGCAATGACCCGGTTTTCAAGATCCTCGTTGTGACCGTAGTATTTTAACTCGATCAGAACATTCGCTTGCCCCTGCGCCAGTTCCAGGACCTCGCGCAGCAACGGCGTGCGTTCTTCGGAATAGGCCGCGTCAAACCAGCTTCCGATGTCGATCTGCGCCAGTTCGTCAAGGGTGGCATCCCAGATCTTCAGATCCGTGCCCGACAGTTTCATGTAGTCGCTGTCATGCATCACGACGACCTGTCCGTCGGCAGTTTCCTGAACGTCGATTTCCACCCAGTCGGTTCCATCCTCGATGGCCTTTCGCACCGAGGCCAGCGTGTTTTCCGGGCGGCTGCCTGCCGCTCCGCGATGCGCAATGATCGTTACATCGTCCTCCGTGCTGATGTCGTCCAGCAACCGGGCGCCCGACCAGAACCCAAACAGGATCAAAGCGGCAGCCGCGGCGCCGATCAATCCAAACCGCTGTTTTTCCCGTTTTTCGACCGTCTGCGCCACGGGCTCGCGCAGCCATTCATTCGCGGCAAAGCTGTCAACGATCCGCGCCAGCGCCCCCAATGCAAGCGCGGAAACCGCTGTGCCGGCAAGCGCCCAGAGCGTGGCAACCGCCAACGTCACCGCAAGAACAAGGCGCAGCCCCGACTCCAAACGCAGAGGCATCAGGTGCAGAACTCCGGTTGCAACAAGTCCAAGCGCGGCCATCAGCAGAATTCGGATCACCAGCCACAGTACGACCTCGCGCTGCAATTCGAACCGCCGCCCGGACATGAGCTCTGCGCTGCGTGCGAATGAATGCCGGGGCGACACCTTTTCGAACACCACCAGATGCAAGGCCAGCGCCCAACCGGTCAGGCGCACCAGCAGGATCAATGCCAGGCACAAAAGCAAACCCGCGATGGCCAGGCCAGCAATCCATGCCTCTGGCGGCTTCTGGGTCAGGTAGTAATTGATGTCGTAATCGGTCAGCAGCAGCCACGCCACCAGCAGACCAGCCAGGACAAAAGGCAACGCCAGGACCAGCACCCGCAGCACGAAAAGCGCGGCAAACACGATCAGCGAACGACCGCGCGCGACAACTGCGGCGAAGGCGTTGCGCGCCTCGGCCAAGAGACTGCCGGCGGGCCCCCGCCAGACTGCGGTCATCAAGGCAAAGCCCAACACCTCGACCAAAAGAAACAGGCTGAGCATCAGGATCGACGCGACGAACCCAACCGGCGTCAGAACGAAACCGGCAATCGCCTGATCGGTCAACGCGGACTGGCTGGACAGCGACACCGCCCAGTTCATCAACCCGCCCAGGAGCGGCGCCAGCACGGCCAGCGTCAACAAGCGCAGCGAAATATAGGTCGTGACGATCACGCCGCGATGCGACCACGCATCGCCATACGCGCGCAGGACTTTGGAAAAGGCGGACATGCAATGCCTCTCGGTTTACGATGCCATAAGACTCAACCGGCGAACGGGACGCAAGCCCAACCCTGCCGGACGCGCGCGAATTCCGACGCGGCCAGGCCTCGAATGCAGGGATCGCGTGCAGAGCGTGCAACCCATTTCACAATGCCTCGTCATAAGTGCGATCTGTCAGCGGGGTTTCAGCGATGGATTGCTTCAGTTGGCGGATCATCAGATCCTCGGCCCGGTTCTGGCGCTTGTCCGGGTTGGTGACCAGGAAGATGTCCACCTCGGGCGGATCTTCATAGGGCGGCAACCGCCACAACAGCCCGTCGGCCACATCACGTTCCATGACATGGATGGGCAACGACCCGATGCCCATCCCGCACTGTATCATCCGCCGGACCTCCTCAAGCTGGGAGGAACGTCCGACAATATCGTATTCCAGACCCCATTTACTGCGCAGCAGGGCCACCGGGCGCAGTGCGTCGTTAATATCCTCGGTGTCAAAGGATACGGCCGGAAAGTCACGCAGATCGGCCATCTTCAGGTTGTCGCGCCCAAAAAGCGGATGCGACGGGCCGCAGTAGAAGCCAAAATACTCACGGTACAGAAGATCGTATTCGACATCCTGAAACTTGCGATTGACCAGGCAGATTCCAAAACTGGCCCGGCGTTCGCGCACGGCCTGAACCACCTTGACGCTGGTGTCGATCCGGATGTTGAACCTGATTTTCGGATGCGTCTGGCTCAGCGTGGTAAGCTGATTGTCAAACAACGGTGTTACCACGTGACTCGCCAGCACGATGTTGATTTCACCGGATATTTCGTTCACCGACTCGCGCACCGCCTCGGGTAGCCGCCCGACCCCACCAAACATGTCCCGGCATTCGGAATAGAGCCTGAGACCGGCAGCGGTCAGTCGGAACGTACCATGTCCGCGATCCACAAGGCGGCACCCCAGTTCGGTTTCCAGGCGCTTCAATGCAAGGCTGACCGAGGGCTGGCCCCGCAAAAGACGATGCGCCGCACGGGTAATGCTCTGCTCTTCCGCAATCACAAGGAACGTACGCAACAGGTTCCAGTCGAGTTGAAAGACAAACTTGGTATCAATATCCACTGACATTAATCTGATCAATCTTCCTTATTCACCTTATCAATTTCTTCAATTCGTTCGCCCTATGCAATAGTTTTGCCAACGAGGGGGAGAATCCGGTGTCCGAACAAAGCATCCCGGTTGATCGTCGTCCGTGGCTGCTCCTGTCACCGGCACTGGTCTTCATCACCATTCTGGTGGTGATCCCGATGGCGTTCATTCTGGTCTATTCGTTCTACGAGAATATCGACTTGGCGGTGGATGTACCCACCTTTCAATTCGGTAACTGGCACGAGTTGTTCACCGACAGCTACTACCATACGGCAATCTGGAAAACGCTCCGACTGTCGATCATCGTGACGGTTCTGGCCGCCGTCCTGGGATACATTCCGGCCTATGTGATCGCGATGACAAAATACCGGCACAAGTGGTTGCTGCTGCTTCTGCTGATCCTGCCATTCTGGATCAGCTTCATCATCCGCACACTGAGCTGGATACATATCTTCGGCAATCAGGGGGCGCTGAACGGGTTATTGTCATGGCTGGGTCTCACCGATGCTCCGATCAGCATCATGTATACCGAATTCACCGTGATCGTCGGCTTCATCCACGTGTTTCTGCCCTACATGATCCTGAACGTCTATGTCAGCCTCGAAGGCATCGACGAAAACCTCGAACCGGCGGCGCGCACCCTTGGCGCGACACCATGGCAGGCGTTCACAGAGGTGACCTTGCCCCTGTCCCTGCCTGGTCTGGCGGCCGGTTCGCTGCTGGTCTTCGTTCTGACCGGCGGCAGCTACGTGACCCCGCTGATCCTTGGTGGCCCCGGTGATTTCCTCTTTGGGAACCTGGTTTATGACGCCGTGGTGACCGAGCTCAACTGGCCCATGGGCGCGACACTGTCCTTTACCCTGCTGTTCCTTCTGGGCAGCGTCGTGATCCTCTACAGCCGACTGATGGGCATGAACCAGCTCGCCAAGGCATTCGGATAGGGGATGGCGATGAAACCAAGGGTCTGCTCACTTCTCAAAACCTACACATTGCTGGTCTACCTCTTCATGTTCGCCCCCATCGCGGTGGTCCTGGTTCTGGCGTTCAACTCGTCACAGTTCGGGGGATTTCCGATCGAGGGCTTCAGCCTTCGCTGGTTCCATGAACTGTCCGAGAACGAAGCGATCATCCGCGCCTTGCGTACCTCGGTCACGCTCGGGCTGCTGACGGCGCTGATTTCCACGACGCTGGGCATCCTGGCCAGCATGGCATTGGTGCGGTATCAGTTCCGGGGCAAGCAATGGATCACCACGTTCCTGATTTCACCGGTTCTGGTGCCCGAAACCGTGCTGGCGGTGGGGCTCCTGATCTTTCTGCGCTGGCTGCACATGCCACGCAGCTTCGGGCTGCTTCTGATCGGCCATTCGATCATCGCATTGCCCTTTGTCGTGCTGGTCGTACAGGCGCGGCTGATCGGTATCCGCAAGGATTACGAGGAAGCCGCGCGATCCCTGGGCGCCAGCCCGCTGCAGACCTTCTTTCAGATCACGCTGCCGCTCTTGATGCCTGCCGTTTTTGCAGGCGCGCTTTTTGCCTTCACCATCTCGTTTGACAACATCACCGCCACGATCTTCTGGCGGCCCTCGGGAATGGAGACTGTGCCGACCCAGATCTTTGGCATGTTGCGCAACTCGGTCAGCCCCGAAATCAACGCGCTCGGCTTCGTGATGATCTGCATCACCGTGGGCGTGCCCCTGCTTGCCGGCGGGCTGGCGCGCTATTTCTCAAGACGAAAAATATGAACCAACCACAAGGGAGACTGAAATGACCAAGAAAATCGACGATACGACACGCTACGCGCATCTGCGCGAAAGAATGGGCAACGGCGATATGGACCGCCGGTCCTTCTTTGGCCTGCTGGGGGCCGCCGGGATCACCACCGGCCTGTCCGGCGGCATCATGACCGCAATGGCAACCCAGGCACGCGCCATGGGAACCGAGCTGCATTTCGAAGGTTGGGGCGGGGTGGTCTCCGAAGCCTTGCGCGAGAACGCCTTCAACCCGTACGAGGCAGCAACCGGCAACAAGGTGATCGACGCCACGTTCGGCGGCGAAAACGAGGTGCTGACCAAGGTCAAGGCCGCCGGAAATACCGACGGGCACAACATCCTGCATAGCTCGGGCATCACCTGGTACAAGCGCTGGGTCGATAATGGCTACAACGTGGTTCTGAACGAAGACAACATTCCCAACATGAAGAACGTCATGGCGGCGATGATCGAACCGTTCCGCAAGATCACGCCAGATGGGCTGTCGGCGGTTCCCTATGATTACGGCACCACGGGCATCGCCTATAACACCGAACATGTCAGCGAAGAAAAGGCCAGGGAACTCGGCGCGAACCTGTTGCTGGACCCCGAACTGAAAGGCAAGATCGGCGGCTGGGGCGGCGACTGGGCCAACCGCGCCTGGTATGGCGCACTGCAATCGGGTCAGGACCCCAACAACATCCAGGACTGGGATGCCGTCTGGGACAAGGCTCGCGAACACCGCGACCTGGTACTGAAATACTGGAGTTCGGGCGCCGAGCTGATGGACCTGCTGGCCAAGGGCGAGATCTACGTGACCGAGGCCTGGTCGGGCCGCGTCGCCGCATTGCAGGCGCAGGGTCACCCGATCGCATATATGGACCCGCCCAACGGGCTGGCATGGATGGAAACCATGTTCGTGCTCAAAGGCTCGCCCATGGAAGCGGCAGAGGAGCTCTTGAACTTCATGCTTGCGCCGGAAACCGCAATTGCGGTGGCGGCCGGGCAGAAATACCCATCCTCGCTCGATCCGACCGTGATCGCCATGCCCGAAGAGGTTCAGAACCTGCCCGCCTTTGACCCGACGGGAAAACTGGAAGGCCTGGTGTTCCGCGATCCCGCGGCCTGGAACCCGCACGAAAAAGAGCAAGGCAAACAGTGGAACCGCGTCCAGAAGGGCGGCTGATCCAATCCTCCGGGCGGGCCGCTGCGGTGGCCCGCCTTCACGACTTTTCAAACGGATACATCCAATGGCGCGCGTTGAACTTGTCGATATTCGGAAATCCTTCGGGGCCGTTCATGCGGTGAAAGAGGCCAGCGTCGTATTTGAAGAAGGCTCCTTCACCACGCTTCTCGGGCCATCGGGTTGTGGCAAGACAACAATCCTGCGCATGGTCTCCGGGCTCGAGACTCCGACAAGCGGCGATATCCTGATTGGCGGCAAGCGGATCAATGACGTGCCCATTCACAAACGCAACCTGGGGCTGGTGTTCCAGAACTATGCGCTGTTTCCCCACCGAACCATCGGCGAGAATATCGCCTTTGGCCTGAAATACCGGGACGTGCCCAAGGCCGAAGTGGCCCAAAAAGTTAAAACGGCGCTCGATATCGTACGCCTGCCCGGGGTCGAAGACCGTTATCCCAGTCAGCTTTCGGGCGGACAGCAGCAGCGGGTGGCGCTGGCCCGGGCCATCGTGATCGAACCCGATGTGCTGCTCTTGGACGAGCCGCTGTCGGCGCTGGATGCCAACCTGCGCGAGGACATGCGGGTAGAGCTCAAATCCATTCAGGACCGCATCGGTGTGACATCGATCTTTGTCACCCATGACCAGTCCGAGGCGCTGGCCATGTCCGACAAGATCATCGTGATGAGCGCCGGCCGGATCGAACAGATCGGCACGCCCGAAGAGGTCTACAACACGCCCGCCTCCGAGTTCGTGGCCGGTTTCCTTGGCGCCGCCAACCTGCTTCTGGCGCAGGTCGTCGGGCGCGGCGGAGATCACGTTGTTCTGGAAACGCCCGAGTTTGGCAGAACCCGTGTGCCAAGTTCCCACGCGACCACATTGGAACAGAACAGCAAGGCAAAACTGATGGTGCGGGCCGAGAAACTCACGCTGGGTCCGAAAGGCCAAGAAGGCGTGGAGGCCGTGGTCGAGGCCGTCGACTATCAGGGCCAGTTGGCGCGCTATTTCGTGCGCGTCGGCGCCACGCAACTGCAGGCGATGAACATGATCGACGGAAAACCCTTTGCCGAAGGCGAAACCGTTGCATTGGCGATGAACCCCGATGCCTGCGTGGCCTTGCCGATCGGGGACAGCGCATGAGCCGGCTGTTCTACCAGACCCGGCTCAAACGGCCGCAGCTGGACCGGGCCGAGGGCATCTACATGTGGGATGTGCATGGCAAGCGGTACATCGACGGCTCTTCTGGCGCGATGGTGTCCAATATCGGCCATTCCAACCCGCGTGTTCTGGACGCCATGCAAAAGCAGATGAAAAGTTCGACTTTCGGATATCGCCTGCATTTCCAGACCGAAGCTTCCGAGGCGTTGGCCGAACGGGCCGCCGCGCTCGCCCCCGAGGGGCTTGACCGGGTGTTTTTTGTTTCTGGCGGATCCGAAGCCACGGAAAGTGCGATGAAACTGGCCCGTCAATACGCGCTGACACAGGGCGAGGCGCAGCGCTACAAGGTCATTTCCCGCATGCCGTCCTATCACGGTTCAACGCTCGGGGCGTTGTCGGTGACCGGCTATGCTCCCATGACCGCGCCGTTTGACCCGATGATGCATGCGATGCCCAAGGTCCCCGCGCCGCGCGCCTATCTCGACGGGCTGAACCCGGACGACCCCGCCACCGGCGCGCATTACGCCCGCATGCTCGAGAACAGGATTCTTGAAGAAGGCCCACAGACCGTTCTGGCCTTTATCGTCGAGCCTATCGGCGGCGCATCGACCGGTGCGTTGGTCCCGCCAGCGGGATATATGCAGAGAATACGCCAGATCTGCGACCGCCACGGCGTGCTGCTTATCCATGACGAGGTGATGACCGGCGGC
>CAYGNE010000017.1:14400-27880 GCA_964351155.1 uncultured Rhodobacterales bacterium
GTCGCACCGGGCGGTTCTTCGGCGCGGAGCATTGGGACGTCGCCCCTGATCTGATCTGCCTGTCCAAGGGGTTCGGCGGCGGTTATGTTCCTCTGGGTGCCGTGATCGCCCGCGATGACATGGTCGAGGCGGTGCTGGACGCAGGCGGGTTCATCCATGGCCATACCTATGCGGGCAATCCGTTGGCCTGCGCCGCCGGGCTCGCCGTGATCGACGAGATCGAACGCGGTGGCCTGATGGAAAACGCCACAGGGATGGGCGCCCTGCTGCGGGCCCGCCTGAACGATCTGATGCAAAAATACCCGATGATCGGCGATGTCCGGGGCAAGGGGTTGTTGCTGGCCTTTGAACTGATGGCCGACCGGCAAACCAAGGCACCGCTGCATCCGGGTCTGAGGGCCTTCGACCGGCTGGTCGAGATCGCTTATGAGAACGGCCTGATCATCTATTCCCGGCGCACGCGTGGGGGCATGTCGGGCGACCATTTCCTGGTCTGCCCGCCTATGATCGTGTCCGAGACCCAGATTCATGAGATCGTGGATCTGCTCGATATCTCGCTGGCCCGGTTCATCGCCGAGCTCCCGTCGGACCTGCAACAATCAGCGTGAGGCCATGATGGCAAAAACGATCATCTCCTGCGCGGTAACCGGCTCCATTCACACGCCGTCGATGTCGCCGTATCTGCCGTGGAAACCAGCGGATATCGCCCGGCAGTCCATCGAAGCGGCACAGGCGGGAGCAACGATCCTGCACCTCCACGCGCGCCACCCCGAAACCGGCCGTCCTTCCTCGGACCCCGCGCATTTTGCGCAATTTCTGCCACGCATCGCCGCCAGCTGCGATGCAGTCATCAACCTGACCACCGGCGGCAGCGCCGTCATGACCCTTGATGACCGCCTGAAGGCGGCGCTGCAATTCTGCCCCGAGATGTGCTCGCTCAACATGGGCAGCATGAACTTTGCACTCTATCCGATGGCCGACAAGCCGCGCGACTGGCTGTTCGACTGGGAAGAACCGTTTCTGCGCGGCACCGACGACCTGGTGTTCAAGAACACACCGCGTGACATTGCCGGGGTTCTGGCCCGCATGGGCCAGGACCGTGGTGCACGGTTCGAGTTCGAATGCTACGACATCGGCCATCTTTACATGCTGAAGCATTTCGTGGACCGGGGCATGGTGCAGGTCCCGGTTTTCATCCAGTTCGTGTTCGGCGTGCTGGGCGGCATGGGCCCCGATCCTGACACGCTTGATCATCTGATCGCGCTTGCCGACAAGCTGTTTGGAGAAACCTACATGTTCTCGGTGCTGGCCGCCGGGCGCCACCAGATTCCGATGGCCACCCGCGCTGCCGAACGCGGCGGGCATGTCCGCGTCGGTCTGGAGGACAACCTGATGATCGCCCGCGGACAACTGGCCCGGTCGAACGCGGAACAGGTGCTCCAGATCCGTGAAATCATCGAAACCATGGGCCGTGATGTCGCAACACCAGATGAGGCCAGGGCCATGCTTGGCCTCAAGGGCGCGGACCAGGTGGCCGTCTGATGCAATGACTGGCGTAAAGTTCACGGATGTGACACCCGAAACGCTGCCTCTTTTACGGGCAGCGCTCGAACATCTCGCGGCGGACCTCGACGATCCCTATCGCGCCGACACGGACAGGCTGTCGGCGGCGCTCTTTGGCCCGCATCCCGTCTGCCATGCCGTTTTGGCGCTCGGCTACCGGGACGCATTGCTGGGGGCCGCGTTGTTCTCTCCGGTAATGTCGACCACCACGGGCACGACAGGGGCCTATGTATCCGATCTCTGGGTGGCGCAGGCCGCGCGCGGGCAGGCGCTCGGACCCCGGGTTCTCTCACATGTGGCGCGACGCGCGCACGATCTGTGGCAGGCCGGTTTCATCCGTCTCGTGAGTTATGAATCCAACCGGCGTGCCCGCGATTTTTACGCCCGGCTCGGGTTTTCCGAGGCACGAGACGAGATCGTCCTGCGGATCACCGGCGACGCCTTTGACCAGTTAAGGAACAGCAGATGAAAGCCTATTTCGACGACCGGCAATGGAAACATGATCCCAAACATTTCATGGCAAACGGGGCGGTTCTGCCGAGCCCGGAACAGCCTGAACGCATTGCGCGGTTGAAATCCGGGGCCGAGGCCGCAAGTTGCCGGTTCGAGGCCCCCGGCGATGCCGGTCTGGGGCCGATCGCGGCTGTGCACACCCCCGAATACCTGACCTTTCTGCAGAACATTTATACCCGTTGGCGCAGGATCGAAGGGGCCGGCGCCGAGGTGATTCCCAACATCCATCCGGCAAACCGGACAGATGGCTATCCGAAATCCGCGGTAGGCCAGGCCGGGTATCATCAGGCCGACACCGCCTGCCCGATCGCTGAACACACATGGGAAGCCGCCTACTGGTCGGCCCAGTCCGCCGTTTCGGGTGCGGATGCGCTGACCGCCGGAGAGCGGGCGGTGTACGTCCTGTCGCGCCCACCGGGCCATCACGCCTTTGGCGATCTGGCCGGCGGGTTTTGTTTTCTGAACAATTCCGCAATCGCCGCCGAGAGGTTGCGCGCCGCGGGTCACCGGCCCGCGATACTGGATGTGGACGTGCATCACGGCAACGGCACACAGGGCATTTTCTACGATCGCGGGGATGTTCTGACCGTGTCGGTGCATGCCGACCCAGAAAGGTTTTATCCCTTTTTCTGGGGGCACGAGCAGGAACGTGGCGCGGGGCCCGGCCTGGGTTGCAACCTGAACCTGCCGTTGCCTCGTGGCACCTCTGATGACACATACCTTGCCACGCTTGACCGGGCACTTGAACGGATTACCGCCTTTGGCTGCACCGCCCTTGTGGTGGCGCTTGGGCTGGATGCACATGACGATGATCCGTTCCAGGGACTTGCCATCACCACACCCGGTTTTGCCAAGATCGGTACGGCCATCGCCGCATTGGGCCTGCCTGCGCTTTATGTGCAGGAGGGCGGCTATCTGTCTGATGCGCTGCAAAACAACCTGACCAGTTTCCTGACCGGAGCGATGGCACCAACATGAGTGAAACCACCGACATCGTCATCATCGGCGGGGGGATCGCCGGCATCAGTGCGGCCGCCGCATTGGCCGGCGAAGCCAAGGTCACGGTTCTGGAGGCCGAAGCGCAGATCGGGCAGCATTCAACCGGGCGCTCCGCTGCTGTCTTCATACTGAATTATGGCAATGCCACCCTGCGCGCGCTCAACGCGCTGGCCTTTCCGGCGCTGGACGGCGGTTTGCTGGGCGAGTCGCTGCTCTCACCCAGGGGCGAACTGATGGTGGCCGATGAAACCAGCCTGCCCGCCCTCAACGCCTATCTCGACGGTGCCACGGGCGTCGAGCAGATCACACCGGACGAGGCGCTGGACATGGTCCCGGTGCTGCGGCGCGAAACCATCGTGGCCGCCAGTTTTGAAAAGGACGCTCTCGATATCGACGTGGACCGGTTGCTGCAGGGATGCGTGCGGTCGTTGAAATCGCGGGGTGGCCGGATCGAGACGAAGGCGCCGGTCCATAGGCTCCAGCGGCAGGGCAGCGGATGGCTGGTACAAACCCCGTCCGGCGTGATCAGCGCCGGGATCGTGATAAACGCCGCCGGGGCGTGGGCCGATGAAATAGCCGAACTTGGCAATGTGGGACGGATCGGATTGCAACCCCTGCGCCGGTCGGCCGTGATCATGCCGATGCCGGCGGATATTCCGACCTATCGCAGCTGGCCGCTTTTTGCCTCTGCCGCCGAGGACTGGTACGCAAAACCCGAAGCCACCGGCCTGATGATCTCACCCGGTGACGAGGATCCGGTTGCACCACAGGATGCCTGGCCCGATGACATGGTCCTGGCCGAAGGCCTGTACCGGTTCGAACAAATGGTGGATCTGCCCATCGTGCGCCCGTCTCACAAATGGGCTGGATTGCGCAGCTTCGTAGCCGATCGTGGCCCGGTCTGTGGGTTCGATCCCCATAACCCGGGGTTCTTCTGGTTGGCGGCCCAGGGGGGGTACGGTGTGCAGACATCGCCCCCCCTGGCAGCTTTGACTGCGGATCTTTGCCTTGGGCGCGACCCGGCCCTGCCCGCCGATCTGATCGCCGCTCTCAGCCCGGACCGTTTGCTGTGAAAAGACACCTGGGCGCGCCGGCGACAGCCCGTGATCACCACCCGTAAAGGCAGACCGGTGCATCAAGCTCAGGTTGTTTCCAGATCCGCTGCCAGCCGGAAGCCGATCCGGGTGGCCGGCGCATCGGCACGCGGTTTCGGTTGCGCCCGCAAGATGACGCTCAATTGGCTGACATGCTGCACCAGCTGCGTACGGGCGCCGCTGGGATCTGTGCCGTAAAAAGTAACGATATCAGGGTCATAAAAGCCCAACCCTTCGATCCGCAGAACACCGGCATTTCCGCCGACCATGCCCATGGCAACCTCGTGTTCGCTATCCAGTTGTTCCTCGAAGTTGCGAATATACATGATCAGCCGCTCATAGGCCCATTGCGCAGGGCTTTTGCCTTCGACCGGTTCCTTCAGCCTGTCCGGAACGCAATCCGGCTTGGCGCATCTTTCAGGGTCGGCATGGACCTCGTGCATCCGGGGCAACGCCGCGCTCTCGATCGCTTCTGCCGTCGTGTTGATCTGATCATCCATCCCGTGTCTCCCTGACCTGATACAACCAGGCCCCGTCCGGCCCCCGGCGGCGGCTGACCTGCCCCGCCTTGTACAGATGGTTCACATGGGCCACAGCTTCAACCAGGGCAAGCCCATACTCGCCGCTGCCAATGCGACGCTTGAACAGGGTGGCAAAACAAGCCGAAGCAGGATGCGGCTCCTGAAGAAACGCCATCAAACGGTGCAATGCCCCGTGATGATTGTCGATCAACTGGTGCAGCCGGAACGGCAGCCCGGTAAAAGGCAGCTTGTGTCCGCCAAGCACCAGGTGATCGGTGCGCGCCAGTGACAGAAACCGCTCACAGGCTTCCAGCCAACCCTCCAGCGGATCGGCATCCGGTTCCGTGGCATAGACACCGATATTTGGGCTGATCGAACACAGGATCTGATCGCCCGCGATCACCAGGTTGTCATCCCGGCTCCAGAATGTCGCGTGTTCCGGTGCATGGCCGTTACCGATGTGCACGTCCCAGAGGCGGCCGCCCATTTCGATGGCATCCCCCTGTTTGACCCGGGTAAAACCCAGCGGCATCGGAGCCACGATATCGGCATAGTTGAATGGCTTTTCGCTGGCCCGTTGGGCCAGGATGTCCGGGTCCATTCCCGCGCCGCGCCAGAATTCAATCGTTTCGGGTGGCGGTCTGTCCTGATCGTCCAGCAACAGCATCCGCGAAAACAGCCAGGCGGTGCGCGTTGTCACCAGTTCCGCGCCGTGATCGCTCTGGAACCATCCGGCCAACCCGACATGATCGGGGTGATGATGGGTGACCACCACCCGGCGCACCGGGCGTCCGCCCAATGGCCCGGCCAACAGTTCGGCCCAGATGCGCCGTGTCATACCCGTGTCGAATCCGGTGTCGATGATCGTCCACGCGTCGCCCTCGTCCAGCGCATAGATGTTGACGTGGTCGAGTTTCATCGGCAGCGGCAGGCGCATCCATAACACGCCGTCCGCGACTTCTATGGCCTGCCCCTGCTCCGGGGGGGCGTCCCAAGGATAACGCAAGACAGGAGTTGCATCGCCATCCACGATCAGGCCGCCAGTTCATCCGCGCTCAGCGCGAACAGGTCATCCGCCCCGCACTGCGCCTGCGCCAGCAACCCGGCATGCTCGGGCAACAGGCGGGTGATGTAGTAACGCGCCAGTTTTTCATGCGCGCCATCCGGATCAGCCTTGGCCGCCGCAAGGTGGAAATGCCCGCCCAGCACACGGGCAAAGGCCCGCAGATAAGGAACCGCACCGGCAAAGCGATCGTTCATGTCGGTCTGCGCCACCAGCCATTCCGTCGCCTCGCGCAGGGTTTCCGTCGCCTGCCAGACCGCCTCGGCCAGTTCCGGGTGATCGGCCCGCGCGCCTTCTGCATGGGCTTCGATCTCGTCCAGCAACCGCGCCGCCGCTTCGCCGCCATCCATCATCTTGCGCGCGACAAGGTCCATGGCCTGAATGCCATTGGTGCCCTCATAGATCGCGGTCACCCGCACATCCCGGTAAAACTGGGCCGCGCCGGTTTCCTCGATGAACCCCATGCCGCCGTGTACCTGCACACCGGTCTGGGCCACGTCGATGCCGACATCGGTGCCGAACGCCTTGGAAATCGGAGTCAGCAACGCCGCCCGCGCGGCCCAATCGGCGTCACCGGTTGCGGTCTGCATGTCGATCGCCACCGCACAGGACAGCATGATGGCGCGCGCAGCAAAGATATCCGCTTTCATCGAGGTCAGCATCCGACGGACATCGGCGTGGTCCACGATGGTTCCGCTTTTCGACTTGCCCTGCTTGCGTTCCATCGCGAATTCCAGCGCCTGCTGATAAGCACCCTCTGCGGCACCGACTCCCTGTCCGCCAACACCCAGCCGGGCATTGTTCATCATCGTGAACATGGCTGCCATGCCACCATGTTCCTTGCCGATCAGCCAGCCGGTCGCGCCATCATACTGCATGACACAGGTCGGACTGCCATGCAGACCCATCTTGTGCTCAAGGCTGACCACCTTGAGCGAATTGGCGACGCCCGCATTGCCGTTTTCGTCGGGCAGGCGCTTGGGCACCAGGAACAGGCTTATCCCCTTGGTGCCCGGCGCCCCGCCAGGCAGGCGTGCCAGAACAAGGTGGCAGACATTTTCACAGAAATCATTGTCGCCCCAGCTGATGAAAATTTTCTGACCCGACACAGCGTAGGTGCCATCGCCCTTCGGCTCGGCCCGCGAACCGAGCGCGCCGACGTCGGATCCGGCCTGGGGTTCGGTCAGGTTCATCGTCCCGGCCCATTCCCCGCTCATCAGCTTGGGCAGGTAAAGGTCCTTGATCTCGTCACTGGCATGATGCTCCAGCGCCTCAATCTGGCCCTGGCTCATCAACGGGGCCAGTTGCAGCGACAGGCAGGCTGCGCTCATCATCTCGTTGACACTGCTGGTCACGGTCATCGGCAGGCCCATGCCGCCATGCTCCGGGTCACCGCTCATCCCGATCCACCCGCCCTCGGCAATCGCCTTCCAGCCATCGGCATAGCCAGGTGAACTGCGCAACACACCATTCTCGAGCGCTGCCGGATGCAGATCGCCATTGCGCTGCAACGGCGCCAAGATCTCTTCGCACATCTTGCCGGCCTCGGTCAGAATCGCTGTAACCATGTCGGGGCTCGCTTCGGCGAAACGCTCGGTTTCGGCGACGCGGTCAAAGCCGACAACATGGCGAAACAGAAATTCATAGTCAGACAAAGGTGCACGGTACGGCATTGGATACCTCGGATCAGAACGGCTGGCGGGCTTGGCAACAACGCACACCCCCAGTATGGGACAAAGTTGCAACCATTCCAAACCACCCTGCCCCGCCACGCAACCGAAACGCCGCGTCACAGACATGACCGAATTCCAGACAGAACGACTAAGCGCCGATCCCTCCGATCTTGCCCGCGCCGCCGCGTTGCTCCGGCAGGGCGAGTTGGTCGCCTTTCCGACCGAAACGGTCTATGGGCTGGGCGCGGATGCCCGTTCGGGTTCCGCCGTGGCCAAGGTCTATGCGGCCAAGGGCCGTCCCGCCTTCAATCCGCTGATCGTACATGTTCCCGATGCCGACACCGCGCAGCGTCATGTTCTGTGGAATGACACGGCGGCCCGGCTTGCAGACGCATTCTGGCCCGGCCCGCTGACTCTGGTCCTGCCACTGCGGCCCGGTCATGGTATCGCATCACTGGTCACTGCTGGCCTTGACACCCTGGCAATCCGCGTTCCCGCGCATCCGGCCGCGCAGGCTTTGCTCCAAGTCTTTGACGGTCCTCTTGCCGCCCCTTCCGCCAATCGGTCGGGCCGCATCAGCCCGACCACCGCCGACCACGTGCTGTCGGGACTGGACGGCAGGATCGCCGCACTTGTCGATGACGGTCCCTGTGGCGTGGGTCTGGAATCGTCGATTGTCGGCCTGTCCGGGAACGCTCCGGTACTGTTGCGCCCCGGCGGTCTGCCGACCGAAGCCATTGAAACCGTCCTTGGTCAATCCCTGGCCAGACGGCATGACGACGACGCCTTGTCCGCACCCGGCCAGTTGCTGTCCCATTACGCGCCGAACGCCCGGGTCCGGCTCAATGCAACCAAGGCCGCAACCGGCGAGGCCATGCTGGGCTTTGGCGCGATGCAGTGTGATCTGAACCTGTCGCCCGCCGGCGATCTGGCCGAGGCGGCGGCCAACCTGTTTGACCACCTTCACCGGCTCGACCGGTTGGGCCGCCCTATCGCCGTCGCGCCAATTCCCGACCGGGGGTTGGGCGTCGCCATCAACGACCGCCTCCGCCGCGCCGCCGCGCCGCGTGACAGCTGACCGATCGGCGACCTCGTCGATCATCCGCACTAGCGCCGTGAACTTGCCTCCAGCCGGAGAACGCCGAGCAAGACCCCGGGGTCAGACGACAGGGCTGGACATGACGATCTGCTCCGGGTCAACCTGCCACGACAACCCCCGTCCACAAGCGAACCGAAAACGAAGAGAGATGTGAAACTGATGTCCAAGCACGGCTATGAATCCGGTCGCCTGAACCTGCCGTTTGTGGGCATATGCACTTTCGGCAAATATCCCTATGTCGAGGATTGGGATACAATCGACGCAGATGTCGCGGTCCTCGGCGCACCATTCGATTTCGGCTGCCAGTGGCGCTCGGGCGCGCGGATGGGGCCGCGGGCGATCCGCGAGGCGTCGACGCTCTTTTCCTTCGGCCATGCCGGTGCCTATGACCACGAAGACGACGTGACCTACCTGGAGCCGGGCAAAGTCACCATCGTTGATCTTGGTGACGCCGATATCGTTCACACCGACACGACCACAAGCCATGCAAATATCGAATTCGGCGTTCGCAAAATTCTGGCGGCCGGCGCACTGCCCGTGGTGCTGGGGGGCGACCACTCGATCAATATTCCCTGCATCAACGCTTTTGACGATCAGGACCCGATCCACGTGGTGCAGATCGATGCGCATCTTGATTTCGTGGATGAGCGCCACGGCGTTCGCTATGGCCATGGCAACCCGATGCGGCGCGCCGCCGAGACACCCTATGTCCCCGGACTGAGCCAGATCGGTATCCGAAATGTTTCGTCCACCGCAAAGAGCGGCTATGTGGATGCCCGCGCCATGGGATCGGACATCCAGTCAGTGCGTCGGTTACGACAGATGGGCGTCGCAGCGATGCTTAACCGGATACCGGCCGATACGCGCTATTACGTGACAATCGACATCGACGCCTTTGATCCATCGATTGCACCGGGCACCGGGACACCCAGCCACGGAGGATTCATCTACTACGAAGTGCTGGAACTTCTGGCAGGTCTTGCCAAACGCGGACGTATCGTCGGGCTCGATCTTGTCGAGGTTGCGCCGGATTATGACCAGACCGGGTCCACCCAGATTCTTGCCGCGCAACTGCTGATGAACATCATCGGCAGGGTGATGCACGAAAAAGACCAGGTCGGCTAGGTCAGGTTCATTGACGAACCGACCGTTGGCATCCGCGGCACTGGTTGCAGGCCATCCCGGCTTTGCAACCTCAATTCGTTCTTAAAACGACGCGAAAAACCATGACCTTTGCCTTCAGGCGTGACCTGCACTGGCTGACAGAGTCAGGGGGTCAACACCGAGCGATTGCAGGGCTGCGCTCCATTTCTCGGCATCGTCCATTTCGAACAGCAGACCGGGGTCGGCCTCGGCGGTCAGCCATCCGTTCATGGCAATCTCCGATTCCAGCTGTCCGGGTCCCCAGCCAGCATAGCCCAGCATCATCAGCGCCTTTTTCGGACCGGTCCCGACGGCGATATCCTCGAGGATATCCAGCGTCGCGGTCATGCTGAAATCATCCGAAACCGGCAGTGACTGCAGGCTGGACTGGTATTCGGGGGAATGCAGGACAAAGCCGCGCGCGGACTCGACCGGCCCGCCAAAATGCACCGCCATATCACATCCGGGTGGTTCGGGTTTGATTTCGAGCTGTTCAAGCAGGTGGGACAGGCGCACATCCTCTGCGGGCTTGTTCACGATCAGCCCCATCGCGCCTTCCGCGCCGTGGCTGCACAAGAAGACCACGGAATGTTCGAACCGCAAATCACCCATTCCCGGCATCGCGATCAGCAGCTTTCCGGTCAGATCCATTCGATGTTCCTGCACTTGCCTCTGCATCCTGCCCGTATTTCAAACATGGCGGCAGGTCCGGCCCGGTGCAAGGGCAGATCCGCGCACGGGCCCGAAATGCCACATGCTAACCCGAACGTGACTTGGCATTTCAGACCAAATTGCCCATTTAATGGCGCATGACATTTCTGAAACTTGCCAGTCTCACCATCTGCGCGGCGCTCGCGCTGTTTCCGGCTCCGGTTCGGGCGCAATCCACGCTGGGCGATCTCGTTCAGGCCGAGGTGCTTGATGGCGGGCTGACGCCCCGCGGCACCTACATGGCTGCGCTGCGGCTGACCCTGTCGGATGGGTGGAAAACCTACTGGCGGGCGCCCGGAGATGCCGGCATACCGCCGCAATTCGACTGGGGCGCCTCGCACAACCTTGGCAACGCGCAGATCACCTGGCCCACGCCGCATGTTTTCGATCAGGGCGGCGTACAGACCATCGGCTACAAGAACCAACTCGTCCTGCCGGTCGAAATCACGCCACGCGATCCCGGCAAGGCGGTACATCTGCGCGCCACGATGGATTTTGGCATGTGCAAGGACGTCTGCGTCCCGGGCAGCCTGACCGTCGACCATGCGCTTGATGCCGGGGCCAAGCGGCACCCGGCAATTGCCGCCGCCATCGCGCAGCGCCCCTTTGACCGGTCCGAAGCCGGTGTCACGTCGGCCACCTGCCAGTTGTCGCCGATCAAGGGCGGGCTGCGGATCAAGGCGCGCATCGCAATGCCGAGCGCCGGTGGAAACGAGGTCGCGGTCATCGAATCCGGCAATCCCCAGATCTGGTCCAGCCCGGCGGAAACGCAACGCAATGGCAACGTGTTGCTCGCGCAAAGCGATCTGGTGCATGTCAGCGACGGAACCATCGCGCTGGACCGGTCTGCGGTTCGGATCACGGTACTGGGTCGCCGTCACGCGGTCGATATCCAGGGCTGCGCGCCGGGCTGATGCAGTCACGGACTCCCCTGCTCGGCGCAATCGCTGTCGTGCTGACTGACTCGCATGTCCTGCTGGCGCAACGCGGCAAGTCACCCGACAAGGATCTCTGGGGGTTTCCCGGCGGTCATGTGGAACTGGGCGAAACCGCGCTGGAGGCGGCGGTCCGGGAACTGGCCGAGGAAACCGGCGTGATCGCAACACCGGCGGAATACCTGACCAACATCGACGTTCTGCGCCATGACACGCAGGGAGCGGTGCAGGTTCACTACCTGCTTGCCGCAGTGCTGTGCGATTTTGTCAGCGGAACTCCAATGGCCGCCGATGATGTCAAAGACGCAGCATGGTTCCCGATCGAAACCGTTCGCGGCAATACGCTCGCGATGAGCGAGCGCGTGATACCGGTGATGGAACTCGCCGTTCTGCGCAATCAGGCGCGGCTAGCGCCTCGCCGCAGATAGGCCACCCTCGCCGTTATCCAGGCCAGGATCACGATCAGCAGCGCCCCCGGCACGAACGCCGCGAACCCGGCCCGCAGCGGCGACAGACCCTGCAGCCTGGGCACCGCCGCGATCAGGGTTTCGGGCAGCGCGCCGGTCAGTGCTGCCGCCCCCATTGTCGCACCAAGCCACGCCAGCAAAAGCGCCGCGGCGCCCCATATCAACCCGCGCAACGGGCGGTTGGGGCTGCGCAGCGCCCGGCGCAGCGCGGTCAATGGGCGAGAGATATCCTGCTGCACGGCCACCAGTGCCGGCACCACCAGCAGAACAAGCAGCATGCCAAAGCCCAGACCGTAAACCAGCGTGATCACCGTGGGCTTCAGGAACTGCGCTTGCTGGCTCTGCTCGTACAACAGGGGTGCAAGACCCAGAACCGTGGTCATCGTCGTCAGCATCACGGGGCGCAACCGGTCGGTCGCGCCTTCGATGATCGAGGGGATCAATCCGCGTTCCTTTGCATACTGGTCGATCGTCGTGACCAGAACGATGGAATCGTTGATGATGATCCCGGTCATCCCCAGCAGGCCGACCACTGTGAACATGCTCAGCGGAACCTCCCAAAGGTGATGACCCCATATGGTTCCGACCAGTCCGAAAGGTATGATCGCCATCACCACGAGCGGCCTTGTCCAGCTTGCAAACACCCAGGCCAGAACAAGATAGATACCCGTAAGGCACAGGATCAGGCCGTTCATCGCGTCCTTCAGGAAATCGTCTTCCTGCTCGCTCAGCCCAGAGAGGCGCCAGTCCACCTGGCGCTCGCTGGCGATCCGCGGCAGGATGTCGTTTTCCAGCGCGGTCTGGATTTCCTGCGCCCGGGCCGGGTCATCCTCGGCTATGTCGCCGGTCACCGAAATCAGGCGAATACCATTCTCCCGGCGCACCGTCGAAAACCCCGTGCGCTGCTGAACGCTGACAATGTCGGACAGCGGCACATATGCTCCGCTGGGTGTGCGCATATAGGTCCGTTCCAGGAAATCGGCGGTCAGTTCGCCTTTGGGCAGTTCGACGCGGATCGCCGCACTGCGCGGCCCGTCCGGATATGTCGCCGCCTCGATCCCGTTGAGCCGCGCGCGCAGCGCCAGCCCCAGCGCATCGATCGTGAATCCCAGCGCCTGCCCCTGCGGGGTCAGATCAAGGATCAGTTCTTCCTTGTCATAAGCCAGGTTGTCCTGCACCGCCGAGACCTCGGGATAGCGCAGCAACGCGGTCTGCAGATCCTGACTCGCCGCCTTCAGGGTATCAACCGTCGCGCCGAAAAACTGCACGTCCAGCGCATCGCCGCCTGGCCCCGACCGCCACCCCCGAAACGAAATCGTCTCGACAAGCGGATGGCGCCGCACCTTGTCCTGCAACTCGCCGACGAATGCAAAGCTGGAATAGGGGCGCAGGTCGGCATCGATCAACTCGATCGAAATTCCGCCCAGCAGATCGGTATCCTTGGTTTCCACGCCCGACAGGCCACGGCCGGAGTTGCCGCCCATCTCGGCGATCACGTAATCCAGCGGATTACGGCCATACCGTTCCTTGTATTCTTCGCCCAACGCTTCGGTCGCACGCTGCATCTCGCGCATCATCGCCTCGGTATCCGCACGGGTCGCGCCCTCGACCATGGCGAAATTCCCGGTCACAGATCCCCGTTCGGGCGCGTTGAAGAACCGCCATTGCACGTCGCCCCGGATAAACACCGCGATCTGGC
>CAYGNE010000017.1:27890-33901 GCA_964351155.1 uncultured Rhodobacterales bacterium
TGGCAAGGATCACCACAACCATCGCCAGCACCACGTAGCGACCCCACACCACCCAGCGCATCAGCGGCGTGAAAAGGTGGTCCCGAACCCAGCGGAATCCGGCATTCACAACCCGGTTGGGCCAGTCATACCAATGCTCGCGCGCGGAATGCGCGATGGCATGGGACATGTGGTTGGGCAGGATCAGAAAACACTCCACCAGCGAGGCCAGCAGCACGGCAATCACCGTGAACGGGATATCCCGGATCAAATCACCAAACCGCCCCCCGATGGCGACCAGCCCGAAAAAGGCGATCACCGTTGTCAGCGTAGCGGCAAACACCGGCATTGCCATGCGCCGGGCCGCGTTCTCGGCGGCCTGAACCGGGTGCTCCCCCAGCCTTCGGGCACGGAAATCGGCGTGTTCGCCCACCACGATGGCGTCATCCACCACGATGCCCAGCGTGATGATCAGACCGAACAGGCTGACCATGTTGATGGTCAGCCCGGCGGCATACATCAACGCGATGGCCGCGAACATCGCGGCCGGGATACCCGCCGCCACCCAGAACGCGATGCGCGCATTCAGAAACAGGAACAGCAGGCACAGGACCAGTCCGAGGCCCATCAGCCCATTGTCCAGCAGGATGTTCAGCCGTCCGCTGATCGCCTCGGCCCGCGTCCGGATCAGTTCGATGGTGACGCCGGCGGGCAGGCTCGCCTGCATCCTGGCGGCCACTTCCTCGACCGTTTTCTGGATGCCGATGGCATCGCCCTGATCGGACCGGTCAACACGGATCGAGATCGCCGGATTTTCGCCGACAAAATAGCTGCGCTTGCGGTCCACGCCTTCGACCCGGATCACCGCAATGTCGGATATGGTCAGCTTTGATCCATCCGCATTGGACCGCAGCACGATGTCCGCAATCTCGTCCGCCTTGCGCTTTTCCGTGCCGGTGCGCACCCGCGCATTCGCCCCGGTCACGTCGCCGGCCGGGTTTGCGTCGACCTCGGCCTCGATCGCAGCGGCGATTTCCGCCATCGTGATGTCGTTTGCGATCAGTTTGGCCGACGGAACCTCGATCACCGTTTCCGGTGCCGCGACACCGCGGATCGTGGTCCGCGTCACCCCGACCGTGAACAGCCGGGTGATGAATTCATCGGCAAAAAGGGCCAGTTGACCCGGCGAAATCGGCCCGGTCACAACCACATCGGTCACACGGTCCCGCCACGCGCCGCGCCGCACGGTCGGATCTTCGGCTTCTTCCGGCAACGTGGTCACCGCGTCCACCGCGGACTGCACGTCATCCGCCGCCCGGGACATGTCCCAGCCGGGTTCGAATTCCAGAACGATCGTCGCCAGCCCCTCTCGCGACACCGAGGCAGAGCTCTCGACGCCGTCCACCGCCAGGAGCGTCGGTTCCATCACCTGAACGATGGCGCCGTCCACATCCTCGGGACCGGCACCATCCCAGACGACCTTGACCGTCACGTCATCGACGATCACGTCGGGGAAGAACTGCGCCCGCATGTTCGGCATCGCCGCCGCACCCAGCACCAGCATGACCACCAGCAACAGGTTCGCCACGGTCCGGTGCCGGGTGAAATAGGACAGAACCCCGCCTGCCGCGCGTGGGATTTCGCGCACCATGGCGCGTCAGCCTCCGATCCGGGATTCGATCCGCTGGACCAGTTGCGCCGGTACGCGGGCCTCTGCGAGTTGGTTCAGGACCCGCGCCTTGGCCTCGGCCGGCATGCGATCATTGGCCTGCACGAACGCGACGAGCCGCGCGCGTCGGTCTTCTGTCAGTTCAAGCATTGCCTGTTCCGGCTCCATTTCGGCAGACTCGCGCAGCGGGCGCACCCGGATGCCCGCACCAAGCAGCGGCGTCCTCCCGACAATGACCTCGCGTCCGTCCAGCCCCTCGCCCCGCACCAGCACATCGTCACCCTGGCGCCGCACCAGTTGAACCTTGAGCGATTCAAGGCGGTCATCCGCACCCAGCACGAGAACCGTGTTCGCAGCATCCAACGCCGATGCGGGCAGTCGCGCGACATTGGACACCGGCGGTTCCTGCACCGAAACGGTCACGAAATCGCCGGGCTTGAACCCCGCCGCCGCGTCCAGCCGGGCAAAGATCATCCGCCCGGACTGCCCCTGACCGGCGATTGCGCTGTCCCGGCTGATTCTCCCCCGTGCGAGCAGTTCGGCCCCCGTCACGTCCAGCGACGCAACTACCTCGGCGGACAGCAACCGCCCACCATCGTCCAGCAGCCGGGAATACTGCGCTGTCGACACGCGAAACGCGACCTCCAGCGCATGTGGATCCACCAGCAGCGCCAGTTTCTCGTTCGCCGAGACCAGCCGGCCTTCCACAAGGCTGACCTCGCTCAGCGTGCCGTCAAAGGTCGCGCGCAGCGTGGTTTCCACCAGATCGCGCTCGGCCGAAGCCAGTTCGATTTCGACCCGCGCCAGTTTCGTCGCCGCCTGATCCACCCGGGCCTCGGCCTGGGCAACGGATTGGCGGCGCGACAGTACTGCCTGCCTGGCCGACGCCGCGGCCAGTTCCGCGACCTCGACCGCTGCGGCGGTTCCGACACCGCGCTCCTGCAGGTCCGTCTGGCGCTTGAACGCGCGGTCGCGCAACATCGCCTGATCCTGCGCCGCGACCAGTTCATCGCGCGCAAGGATCAGAACCCGCTCGGCATCGCGCTGTTCGGCCTGCGCGTCCAGCAAATCGCTTTGCAACCGGTCCAATGCCGATTGCGCGTCCGCAGGGTCGATCTGCACCAGCAGGTCACCGGCCCGGACTTCGCCGCCCTCCTCGAAGCTTCCAGCCAGATCGACCACCCGGCCCGCCATCGCCGTGCGCAGCTCCAGCGTCCGGCGGCTCTGGATCTGGCCAAAGGCCTGCATCACCGGCGACACGGTTTCCATTCGCGCCTCGACGAGGTTGACCGCGAACACCCGCTCGCGCGACTGCGGCGGCGGTTTTTCCGCGCTCATCCGGTCCTGAACCGCGGACATGATCAGGCTGGCCGCATAGACCAACAAGGCCAGCGTCACCGACGCCAGGAACAGTCCGACCAGACTTTGCCGCAAAAAGCGCATCGCTCAACACCCGAGGGCCGCACCATACGGCCTCCCTTATAACCTAGCGAGACATCGGAAAATGCCAAGCCACAAGGGGTTGAACGCAGTTCTGCCCTATTTCCGTCGCTGATGCTCGTCCAATCGTGGCATGATCTCCACAAAGTTGCAGGGCCGGTGACGATAATCCAGCTGCAGCGACAGGATTCCGTCCCACGCGTCCTTGCAGGCACCCGGGCTGCCGGGCAACGCAAACAGATAGGTTCCCCCCGCCACCCCGCCGGTGGCGCGCGACTGCACCGCACTGGTGCCGATCTTTTCCATCGAAATGATCGTGAAAACGGTGCCAAAGGCCTCGATTTCCTTTTCATAGACATCGCGATGTGCCTCGACAGAGACATCCCGCCCGGTCAGGCCCGTGCCCCCGGTGCTGATCACCACATCAACCGCCTGATCCGCGATCCACGCGCGAAGCTGGCCTGCAATTTCATCCCGCTCGTCCGGCAGGATCTTCCGGTCGGCCAGGACATGCCCCGCCGCCTGCAGTCGATCCACCAGCACCTGCCCGGACATGTCCTGCTCCAGCGACCGGCTGTCGGAAACGGTCAGGACCGCGATCCGAACCGGTATGAATGCCTTGTCCTCATCGATACGCGACATGCTCACGCCCTCTCCCATACCGCCAGCCGCACCGCCAGCGCCACAAAAATCCCGCCGCTGACAAATCCCAGCCAACGGCCCGACCCGGCCAGCCACCTGCCGGCCCCGCCCGCAAAGACACCGACGGCCCCGTTGATGACGAATCCGCCGATACTCAGAATCGACCCGAAAACCAGGAACTGCGCCAGGATCGGCCCCGCCGCGGGGTCAACGAACTGTGGAACAAAGGCCAGCACGAACAGGATCACCTTGGGATTGGTCAGGTTGACCATCATCCCGGTCCGAAACGCGCGCGACACCGCAACCGGACTCATCTCTGCGCGCAGCGCGCCGCCGCGCAGCGCGCCCCAGGCCAGCCACAACAGGTACGCCACCCCGATCCACCGGATCACGTCAAACAGCCAGGGCACAGCCGCCACCGCCGCCCCCAGTCCAAGACCGGCCAGCGTCACATGCACCATCCCGCCCAGCGATATTCCCGCGCTGGCCGCAACAGCTGCGCGCGCACCCGAACGCAGCCCCTGCCCGAGGCAGAACATCATGTCGGCCCCGGGCGTCAGGTTCAGCGCCAGCGCCGCCGGCACAAAGGCGGCAAGGGTCAGCGGCTCGATCATGACCCGACCTCGAACCAGTTCGGCGTCGGGCCGAGGTTCACAATCTCGGTTGCGCCGATCCGGCCGCGCTGCCCCCAGCTGTCATGGATATGCCCGCAAAGCGCCAGAGCCGGCCGGATCCGCGCGATCGCCGCGCGGATCGCAATCGATCCAACCGAGACCCCCCGCGACGTCCGGTCGGCCACGCCTTTGGGCGGCGAATGCAGGATCAGGATATCCGCCGCCGCGCATCCCGCAAGCATCTCTCCTGCGGTCTCTTCGGACAAGTCACAGGACCAGCCGCCAAACGGCGTTTCGGGAACCGCATAGCCCAGACCGAACAGCGTCAAACCGCCGATATCCGCCGCCTGCCCGTGCAGCACGACGGCCCCCGCCGGCGCGGCCGCCGCCAGTTCCGCATGGCTCTCCGCATTCCCCGGCACCATCACCAGCGGCGCGGGTATGCCGGCAAGCAGGTCCAGCGCCCCGTCCAGATCCTGCCGCATGTTGCAGAAATCCCCGGCCCCGATCACAAGGTCCGCTTCCGAACTCGCCTCGACGATCGCCATGGCCCGGGCCCGCGCATGATGCAGGTCGGAAAACGCCAGAACCCTCATCCTGCTCCCCGCAGCCGGGCCTGCAGGCTCAGCAGATCGGCCCATGTCTCGCGTTTCGCAATTGGCGTGCGCAAAAGATAGGCCGGGTGAAACATCGGCAAGACCGGGCGGTTGAACGCCTCGGTCCACTGACCGCGCAACCGGGTGATCCCCCTGCGGCCCAGTACCGCATGACAGCTGATATTCCCCATCAGCACGATCAGGTCCGGCGCCGCCAGTTCGACGTGGCGGGACAGGAACGGTTGCATCATCGCGATTTCGTCCGGCCTGGGGTCGCGGTTCTGCGGCGGTCGCCACGGCAGGACATTGGTAATGTAGACCGAGGTTTCCCGGCCCAGCCCGATCGCCGCCAGCATCCGGTCCAGCAACTGCCCGGCACGCCCGACAAACGGGCGGCCTTCGCGGTCCTCATCACGCCCCGGCGCCTCACCGATGATCATCACCCGCGCGCCCGCGACACCATCGCAGAACACGAGGTTGCGCGCGCCCTTCTTCAACTCGCACAGTTCGAATGCCGCCAGCGCCGCGCGCAGCTCTTCCAGCGATCCTGCCGCCCTTGCCGCAGCGCCGGCGACCGCCACCGGGTCGGGTTCCGCAGGCGCCGCGACCCCTGCGGGCTTGGCTGCCGCAGGCTTTGCCGGCGATGTCTTCCCGGCGAGCCACGGGGCCGCCTCCGGCACCGCGAAACGGTCCACCGGGCGATCCGCGATCGCCTCGGTGACGCCCAGTTCGACCTGCCATTCCAGCAGGGCCCGCGCGGTGTGAAAATCCAATCCCGATTCCATGTCCGCCACGCTATCCCCATATGATCCGGGACAAAACCGTCCCGGCTTCTTTCTGGTCAAAAATACCCGAATTCGCGCCGTTTCAACCCGCGCGCGCGCTTGCCCGTGGGCGGCGGGCTTCCTATAAGACCCCGACCAAGTTGCGGAGCGCCCATGTCCTTTGACCATCGCCACCTGCTGGGGATCGAACCGCTGGGCCCCGGCGACATCACCACGATTCTCGATCTGGCCGAGGATTACGTGACCCTGAACCGCCAGACCGCCAAACACGCCGACGTGCTGGCCG
>CAYGNE010000018.1:0-5352 GCA_964351155.1 uncultured Rhodobacterales bacterium
ACCACGGGCGCAGTTGATGATGCGCACGCCCTTTTTCGTCTTGGCCAGGTTTTCGGCGGACAAGATGTTACGGGTCTGATCAGTCAGGGGTACATGCAGGGTGATGAAATCGGCACGCGCCAACAGGTCCTCCAGATCGACCTTTTCGACTCCCATTTTCCGCGCCTTTTCTGCGCCGAGAAACGGATCATAGGCAATGACCTTCATCTTCAGCCCAATGGCCCGGTCACAGACAATCCCGCCGATGTTCCCCGCACCTATCACGCCCAGCGTTTTGCCGGTCAGTTCAACCCCCATGAACTTGGATTTTTCCCACTTTCCGGCGTGTGTCGAGGCGCTTGCCTCGGGGATTTGTCGCGCCACTGCAAACATCATCGCAATTGCGTGTTCGGCCGTGGTGATCATGTTGCCAAACGGCGTGTTCATCACGATCACACCCTTTTTTGAGGCAGCTTCCTTGTCCACGTTGTCGGTTCCGATGCCGGCGCGACCGACAACCTTCAGTTTCTCGGCATTGCGCAGGATGGTTTCCGTCACTTTCGTGGCACTGCGAATGGCAAGACCATCATATTGCCCGATCACCTGGGCCAATTTGTCCTTGTCCTTTCCCAGATCGGGTTCGAAATCGACATCAATTCCGCGATCCCTGAAGATTTGAACAGCTGTGGGCGAGAGTTTGTCGGATACGAGTACTTTGGGAGCCATATCGGTCGTCCTTTGGATGTCGGAAGATGGTCGGGATCGGCCCCGACCATAGGTCTTTCCAGAATTTTGGGTATGCGGTTACGCGGCCACGGGTTGCGCGGCGAGCTCGGTCTCAAACGCCCATTCCAGCCAGGGCAGCAACGCCTGCACATCGGACGTTTCCACCGTACTGCCACACCAGATACGCAATCCCGGCGGCGCGTCACGATAAGCCCCGATATCAAAGGCGATCTGCTCGTCTTCGAGCCGTTTTGCAACGGCCTTGGCAAAGGCGGCACCATCGGCAATCCGGCTGTCCCGGAACCTCAGGCACACCGAGGTGTTGGAGCGGGTCTCCGGATCGACGGCAAGGAAATCGATCCAATCATGCGCCGCGACAAATTCGGTCACCGCGGCCGTATTGGCGTCCGCCCGTGCGATCATACTCTTCAGTCCGCCGATCGATCTCGCCCACTCCAGCGCAACCAGATAGTCCTCCACGCACAGCATCGAGGGCGTGTTGATCGTGGCTCCGGTAAAGATTCCATCGATCAGTTTTCCGCCCTTGGTCAGCCGGAAGATCTTTGGCAGCGGCCATGGCGGAGTGTAACTCTCCAGTCGCTCGACCGCGCGCGGGGACAGGATCAGCATACCGTGCGCCGCCTCACCACCCAGCACCTTCTGCCAACTGAATGTTGTCGCATCCAGCTTATCCCAGGGCAGATCCATCGCAAAGGCCGCCGATGTCGCATCACAAAGCGTCAGACCGCCGCGACCCTGCGGGATCACGTCGCCACTTGGCACGCGAACACCCGAGGTCGTGCCATTCCATGTGAAACAGACATCCTTGTCGAAATCGACGCCGGCCAGATCAACAATCTCACCATAGTCGGCGGTCTTCGTGGTGGCATCCAGTTTGAGCTGTTTTACCGCATCGGTGACCCAGCCCGAGCCAAAGCTTTCCCATGCAAGCATTTCTACCGGGCGCTCGCCCAGAAGGTTCCACATGGCCATTTCAAACGCGCCGGTATCGGATGCGGGCACGATACCGATCCTGTAATCCGCCGGGATGCCGAGGATGTCGCGCGTTTCCTCGATCGCGGCCTTCAGCTTGGCCTTTCCAATGGCAGCCCGGTGCGAGCGCCCCAGAGGCGCGTCAGCTAGCTTTATCAGTTCATAAACGGGAGGTTTGGCACAAGGGCCAGAAGAAAAACGCGGGTTTGCCGGCCGCGTTGCCGGTTGTTCAATAGCCATTACTGCTACCCTTCCAGATAAGCGCCCCTCGTTGGGGAGGGGTGTCCCACTGACCGAGATATGCGCATGGACCGGAAACAGCAAGACGCCAAATGCGAGCACAATGCTGAAAAACAAACGAGATGTCCCGCCCGTGTTTCCGATACGCGCGCAAACGACACCGATGACAACCGACTAGCGGGCGCTCTGGCCCTGTGCCGGAACCTGTGCGTGTGAGATCATGGTCTTGGTGCCCCATTGCTCGCAGTTTTTGGTCAGCCCCGCGGTCAATGGCGCGTCGGTGAAAAACACATCGATCTCGGACAGCGAACCGATGCGGGCCGGCGCGCTGCGTTCAAATTTGGAATGGTCAGCGACAAGATAAGTCGCGCGCGACTGACGCAGGATCGCCTGGCTGACACCAACCTCTTCGACGTCGAAATCCAGTATGTCACCGTCCCGGTCCAGCGCGGAACAACCGATCACCGCCAGATCGAACTTGAACTTGCCAATGGTATCCGTCGCCAGCGTTCCAATCAGCCCGCCATCCGCGCGCCGCAGATTGCCGCCGGTGACGATGATCTTGCAGTCAGGATTGGCCACCAGAATACTGGCTACATTCATGTTGTTTGTGACCACCAGAAGGTTTTGGTGATGCAGGAGTTCGCGCGCCACGGCCTCTGTGCTGGTTCCGATGTTCAGGAACAGCGAAACATCGTTCGGAATTTGCGCCGCACACGCCCGCGCCATAGCGGTTTTCGCCGCGCTGTTCAGCGACCGCCGTTCCTCATATCCGATATTCGTGGTGCCTGATGGAAGAAGCGCGCCGCCGTGCACTCGGTCCAACCGCCCCGCTTCCGCCAGGTCTGCAAGGTCCCGCCGGATTGTTTGAAGCGTCACGCCAAAATGCTGCGCCAACTCTTCTACGGAAACCCTGCCTTCACGGCGCGCGATTTCAAGGATTTCCGGATGGCGAAAGGTCTGAGACATGCGACAACGGCTTCTTTTGGTGTTCACGGAACGCTCCCATTTTTTGTTCCTGTTCGCAACAAGCCGATGCGCCCCATGCGCGAATGCGTTCGAAAACTCAGGCCGAGGACAAAAGATGCCGCAAAAGCTCTCTCTGCAAAGCCAAGACAAGAAAAACGAACACAAACGAAACCAATGCACTTGCGAAACCGAACTTACTGATCCATAACGGGCGCCACACCCCAAAAAAGGCGGCACAACTTGGACGATCCGCAAGACACACGCCCAGTGGACCTTTTCGTCATCGGAGGCGGGATCAACGGATGTGGTATTGCACGCGATGCCGCAGGGCGCGGCCTGTCGGTCACTCTGGTCGAAATGAATGATCTGGCCTCGGCCACCTCCTCGGCTTCAACCAAGCTTTTTCATGGCGGGCTTCGCTACCTTGAGTACTTTGAATTCCGACTGGTTCGCGAGGCATTGATCGAACGCGAAGTGTTGCTGCACGCAATGCCGCACATCAGTTGGCCGATGCGCTTCGTCCTGCCCTATCACAAGGACATGCGGTTTGAATCCTCCACTCCGACCTCGCGGCTCCTTGGCCTGTTCATGCCATGGATGAAGGGACGGCGTCCGGCATGGTTGATCCGTTTGGGCTTGTTTCTTTACGATAACATGGGTGGGCGAAAGGTTTTGCCCGGCACCAAGACCATCACGTTGAAAGGCGCGCCAGAGGGCGCATCGCTGAAGCCTGTATTCAATACCGCGTTTGAATACTCCGATTGTTGGGTCGAGGATTCCCGATTGGTCGTGTTGAACGCCCGTGACGCGGAACAACGCGGCGCAACGATCCTGACCCGAACCCGGGCCATCTCGGCGAAACAGCAGGATGGGCTATGGCTGATCGAGACCGGGGACACTGAAACCGGGACGAAACGGACACATCGGGCCAGGATGCTGGTCAATGCCGGCGGGCCGTGGGTTGGTGACATCATCCATGATCGGGTCGGCCTGGACTCCACTGACGGGGTCCGGTTGGTGCGGGGCAGCCACATCGTCACAAAGAGCCTGTTTGACCACGGCAAGTGTTACTTCTTTCAGGGCACCGATGGCCGGATCATATTCGCAATCCCCTACGAAACGGAATTTACACTGATCGGCACCACGGATGCCGACCATGACGACCCGGACCGAAAGCCCGAATGTACATCGGAAGAACAACAATACCTGATCGATTTCGCAAATGCGTATTTTGCGCGGAACATCACCGAAAAGGACATCGTCTGGACATATTCCGGCGTGCGACCGCTTTTTGATGACGGAGCCAGCAGTGCAACTGCTGCCACTCGGGATTATACGCTCAAGGTCGATATGACCGCCGGCGCGCCGATCCTCAACATCTTTGGCGGCAAGATCACGACGTATCGGCGACTGGCGGAAAGCGCGATGAAGAAGATCGCCGATCACCTGCCGGTTCACAAAGGCACATGGACAGCAGGGGTTCCGCTCCCAGGTGGCGATTTTCCCGTCGATGGTTTCGACAGGCTGACCAGCCAGCTAGAACGCGATTTCCCGTTTCTGACCCCATTCTGGGCCCGCCGCATGGTACGTGCCTACGGAACGGAAGCCCACGACATCTTGAATGGCGCCGCATCGGCCGCGGATCTGGGCCGGAACTTTGGCGCGACCCTGACCGAAACCGAGGTCAGGTGGCTCATGAAACACGAATATGCACGAACCGCGGAAGATGTCGTCTGGCGTCGCAACAAACTTGGATTGCGGATGGACGCAGATCAGATCAAAGCCCTTGATGTCTGGATGGCCGAAGAACGGATCGGCGCACCGGACCACGTGCAGGTATAAGGAACCGATGACGGTTTCCGATACTGCGGCCCCGGGTCTCGCGCTTTCGGACCAACGCGCAGAACACCGGCCCCCGTATTTCGCGGCAATGTTGCAGACACCCGTATCCCTGTGCGCAGCGAACACTGCAACTCTTCCAGGTTTCCGGGGGTGCGATCGTAAACCGCCCCAATCACTGTGATGGATATGGTCACGACCCCGTCGCCATTGCAACAAGCGCCCGATGCGGAGCATCGGGGGGCAAGTCGGTCTGCCGCCAATATGACGCCCTCCAATCGTTGACCCGGTTGGCCAGGATGTCGATGACGAGCGCAACGCAGACGAAGCCCAACCATGTCGAGAGCTCTGTGACAGTCGTCTTCCATTGGGCCTTTCCCAATGACGCCTGCGTGAAAAATCCTGGAGCGTGATCATCGCAGCCCCTGGAGCGGCCGGTTGAGCGTGTCGCGCGGGGATGGCAGGGCCGTACCCTGTTGCGTCCTCTACTGTACCTTGTCGCGAACGGCGCCCAATACACGTAACTGCCGCATCAGCGGTCCCCCAAAAAAGGATTGGGCCGCAGAACACAACGCGCTGCCGTTCCCCTGACCTTCGTCTCCGCAA